>NZ_JACKZU010000256.1:0-11840 GCF_014222165.1 Nostoc sp. 2RC | reverse complement strand
GCCGAACCAACCTATGTATAAGCGGTTGTTGGTGCTGGTTATCCAGTTGGCGAAGCGACCCCATACGTTGGCGCTTTGGCGCTGTTGAATGGTTGCTGTCATTGTTTTATGATTGCGTTTGAATTTATGTATGTATCAGGCGGTTTTGTTTTCACCTGTGAGTATACTTTACACTGCTTTACAAAAATTAATCAAGTGCTGTGAATTTTGCAGAGTCAATGGCAATGATTACTTTTACTTATTGGTTAGCTTACGAAGTACAGTTCCTCAGCAAGTAGTGGTATGCGTTGGTGGAGGTCTAAGGGAACTCCAAAAAATAAATCATTACGATTTAGGTCGTTGACTGTTCACTGTCAACGGTCAACAGTCTTCTATAGAATATTTTTTTACTTGTAAGTCCCTAAAGCCTCCAGTCCCTGTTCCCTGTTCCCTGTTGACTGTTCCCTTTTACTTACTTTTTCACCAAGAAATATGCTGTAGCATAATCAGGTAATTGGGTGACATACTGACCAAATTCTTTTTGATTCTTAAAAATGCCTGCCAAAAAATCGAGTTGATAAAGATTGGGTAGAAATGCTCCACCTGTATCAGCCATCACTCCCATTTGCAGATGTTTGCGACCTCCCCTAGTCTGCTCAATCACAATTACTTTGCCTAAACCAACGTTGAGAACATCTCCAGCAAAGGTGACTCCTGGTTTGATGGAAATTTTCGCATCTATTTTGTATCCGTAACCTTTAATGGCATCAACTTCTCTAAAATACCAATAACGCTTTTGCGCTGTTGGTTTCAATCCACGGACATAAGCCATGCCATTATTTCTATCTACGTTAAAAAATGCCTTATAACCATCTGTAAAATTAATCAGAACTGTTCCCTGCATCAGTGCTTCTTCTAAGCCAGTTCTGGTTAAATAAGCAAGACTTTGAACTTTGCCATATTCTCGACCCCCTGGTTCGTAAATACCTGACAAAACATCTTGTTTTGTGTATCTAGTGTAGAATTTATCGCTATTAGAGTTGTCTTTGAGGCTATAAATTCCTGTATTAAAGGTAGAGGTTTTCTTACGAGAACCACTATGAGTAAAAACGGCGTATTTAGTAATTCTTAATTGTTTTTGTTGTTTATTTTTGGGGTTATAGGCAGTCCATTTAATAACTCGAAAGTTAGCATTAATAAATTTTGGGTCTTGTAAGCGACTAGCTCGACGGTTAGCAATATCTTCTTTTAAAACTGCACTCATGAAGTCCAAAGTTTTGAGGACATCTTGGATTGTAATTCCTTGAGTAGCAAGAATTCCTGTACGCTGAATATCTGGGTCTTGGGAAGCGTATTCTTGAAAATATTTTCTAGTATTGACAAGAACAGTTAATAAATCTGTTTGATTGAAGTTAACCTTATTACCTGGGAGTTTGACTGAAGAAAAAACTTGGCTGCCTTTAACGCTATATTTATATTTTTTAAATTCATCAACCACTGGATAGGATGTAGATGCAGCTAACAAATCCTGTGAAGATGAAGGGAAATTTTGCTTGTCTGTTTTTTGTGGAGCTACAAAAGAATTTTGAAAGCTGGAGGTGAGTGTATGAGGAACTTGATTTGAAGTCAAAGAAATATGTGGTTGCAGTAAGGCAGAATTTTCTTGTTGAGTCAAGCCTTGTGCTTGTGTCGTGAGGTATTTAGTTTTTGATTGAGTATATAGATAGCTACTGGCTAAACCTACTAGTAATAAACCAGCGCAACCCACTGTGAGCCGGAATTTTTGGTTAAATAATACCATTTTCGTTTTGATTTTAAATGTTGAAGTATAGCAGGCAATAGGCTGGCAAAAGTTTTTTGGTATCTGGGTTTTAAGGTAAGTTTTGATTTTAAAACTATACTGCAACCGCTTTATACAAGAGTTAATAAATTAGATTTTGGGTGATTTATCTGCCACCATCGCTTTTCAAATTGAAAATAAATTTGTATTTTTAATTTTCAATTTTTAGGTTTCTACTACCTCACGCACTAACTGTGCCAATTTTTCAGCACTATCTGGAACTGCGATCGCCTTTGCTTTTTCCCCCATCTTGACTAACTCTTGGGGCGAGTGCAATAAATTCAACACATTACTTTGCAATTGTTGTGCTGTCAACTGTGATTGCTTGAGGGTTAAGGCTGCTCCTGCTTTGGTGAATACTTCTGCATTGTAGGATTGGTGGTCTTCTGCGGCAAAGGGATAAGGAATCAAAATCGCTGGAGTTCCACAAATTGCCAATTCTGTCAAGCTACCAGCACCAGAACGACTAATGGCAATGGTAGCCCGTCGCAACAATGCCGCCATATTGTTGTAAAAAGGTAAAGCAATGTATTGTGGATGTTTGAGGCTATCGGCATCGGGATCGCGATCGCCAGTTAAATGTACTACATAAACCCCAGCATCAAACCAAGCGTTTGCACATTCGCGCACTAATTTATTGATACCAACTGCACCTTGGCTACCACCAAAGACGACAATTAAAGGAACACCATCGGGAATAGCTAAATCAAGCGGTGTATTGATTCCACCATCGAGAAACTGCGCCCTGACAGGAGTGCCAACGCAGACATTTTTAGCACGGGGTAAATACTTAATAGCAACTTCAAATCCCAAGGCTACCACACTACACCAAGGGCCAAAAAAGCGAGTTACTTTACCTGGCAAAGCGTTAGATTCGTGGAAAATCACCGGTAAACCAAGGGAACGCGCCGCAATTACCGCAGGGCCAGCAATATAACCGCCTGTGGTAAAAACTCCTTGAAAATTTCCTTGTTTGAGAATTCGCCTTACTTGGAAAATTGAACCTGCAAGTCTGGTTAAAGTGCGAAGGGAAGAAATGCCAAACCCTTGCTGAAACCCTTCAACTGCAATAGTATTCAAGGGGTACTCTTGAGGGACAAGTTCAGTTTCTAGGCGATTGGGTACTCCTAGCCACTCTATTTGATAATCTGGCAGTTTTTCAGCTAGTGCGATCGCTGGAAACAAATGTCCACCAGTGCCACTGGCAGCTATTAATAATTTTATCGGTGCGTTTGCCATCAAACCTCTACCGTTTAGCGTCTAGGTTAACTAAGATAAAGCAATTTCCTTACCTTCTCTAATCAAATCAGTAAATTCTCACCAATGACTAACATTTTAGTGAAACGCCAACTTAAATTATCAACCAGCATCGGGCTGATTTCATTCCTGTTAACACTTGGTTTAACAAATGCTTGGCAAGAAACTCAAGCCACTACACCACAGCAATTAGTCCAAGCAACTACAACCCCAAATGCACCAGCCGAACTGAAAAACCTCCTAGCACAGGTTGATGCTGCTGCCAGCAAGGGCGATATTAAAGGGGTGTTACAGTTTTACGCGCCGAATTTCACTCATGGGGATGGGTTAAATCTCCAAACCTTGGAAAAATCCCTAGTTTCACTTTGGCAACGATATCCAAAATTGCAATACAGTACTAAACTACTGTCTGCAAAATCCGAAGGTAACGCCATTATTGCCGAAACAGAAACTAATATCCTTGGTTCACCCTCTGCTAACAGTAAAAATTTAGCTTTAAATGCCACCATCAAATCGCGTCAACGCGTCGTTGGTGGCAAAATAGTCCGCCAAGACATTTTGTCAGAACGCACGCAACTTACCTCTGGAAGCAATCCGCCACAAGTTGATGTGAAATTACCACAACAAGTGAAAATTGGACAAAAGTATAATTTTGATGCCATCGTTCAAGAACCACTTGGTGATGATTTTCTCTTAGGAACGGCCCTAGAGGAACCCATTCGACCAGAAAAATATCTCAACCCTACATCGGTGGATTTACAATTGCTCACATCTGGCGGAGTCTTTAAAGAAGGACAAGCACCATCTCTTGCTGGTAGCCAATGGATTTCTGCCGTAATTCTACGGGGTAATGGAATGACGATGGTAACTCAGCGGTTACAAGTAGTGAACAAGTAGTTAAGGGAACTCGAAAAAATAAATTATTCTGCTTAAAGTGTTGACTGTTGACGGTTCACAGTTAACAGTCAACACTCAAAAGTCTTCTATTGAATATTTTTTTAACACTCCTTCAGATGTCTGAAAGTTGCGACTTTAAGATAAATTCTTTTATTACCTATGATAGTTACTAATACTCACCTGAGTAGGCGAAAGTAGTGGAGGAAATCGCTGAGGTAAATATACTTAGTAACTGAGGTTCAAAGCATGGACTCAACAGGTAAGGGTCAAATCGTGGACTCGTCCTGGCATCTTCCACTACCGTTGAAAGAGTATGCAATGAGCCGAGTAACTGTCTACTTTTATAGCGACGGGTGGGTTCCAATTAAATATTGCTCTTTAAAAAAGGCAATTTTATTGTGCCACAAAGCAAAACAAGAAGGTGTCGAAATTGTAGTATTTCCTACTGATTTAGATCCTAATCAATTCTCAACATCTTTTAATTAACATGCATTTAATTCAACCATTTTGGAAAAAACTTTGTCATTAATGAATTCATTATATAGGCGTACATCGGTACGCCTTTATTTATGAATCTTACTCAATTGTAAAAGTCATTTTTTTTGTATTTTAAGTAAACAGACTAAATTAAACCTAACTCGATATCGCCGGGTTTCGGCTGCATTCAACCCTCTTGGAATCAGCTTAGCGAGCATTGAGCGTACCCTTCTCTTGTCTACGAGACGCTAAGAGCGAACGAGACGCTACGCGAACAGGATCTTGCTTGGCGTAGCGTCTCTCCTTGGGAGAAGTCGAAATGCGTCTTGTAAATAATTGTGTCCACCTACTTAAAAATATAATTTTAATTCAAATTAACTAACATTTGAAAAATTCAACGTCACAACGGGCTTTTATTCTGTGCTGCGGAATTAACAATTTGTTCGATTCTTTTCAACCTTGTTTGTGGACGTTTAGCACTCTCAATCCAAAAAAGGATATTCTTTTTGGATGAATTACTCAATGCTTCAAAATAATCTTTAGCAGTTTTGTTTGCTTCTAATGCCTGATTTAAATCTGAAGGAATAATTAATGCTTCAATGGCATCTAAAGAATTCCACGAGCCATTTTGTTTTGCCATTGCAATTTTGTCTAGACCTGCTTTCGCAATCAAACCTTGTTCGATAAGTTCTTCAATATATTGTTTATTTAATTTTGACCACACACTTTTGGGTTTTCGAGGTGTGAAAATTTGCATATAACGTTCTTCATCTAATGATTTGACTTTACTATCAATCCAACCAAAACATAAGGCTTCTTTTACTGCTTCGCTATATCGAACACTTGGTTTACCACTTTTGACTTTGTAATAGATGAGCCACACTCCAGAAGAAGTAAGATGGTTTGTTTCTAACCATTTTCGCCATTGTTCGCGGCTATTGGGGCAAAAAGTGGGGAACTCATGATTTAGTTTCGATACACCAGTATTCTGAGTTTTGATTGGATTTATGTTGGAATTTTGCTGCATTTGCTTTGCGTGAAAGTTGATACATTAGTAATTACTAGATATGAGACTTGTTTAAAACATGACTCAAATGCCTGAACTAGAATCGCTGACTGAAGAAAGTTTTAGCCGTGGTTTAATGGTGCTTGCCAATCTTGATAGCGATTTGGCTCAG
This sequence comes from Nostoc sp. 2RC, assembly GCF_014222165.1. Taxonomy (NCBI): domain Bacteria; kingdom Bacillati; phylum Cyanobacteriota; class Cyanophyceae; order Nostocales; family Nostocaceae; genus Nostoc; species Nostoc sp. 2RC. The sequence continues at coordinate 6,212 of NZ_JACKZU010000256.1, read as the reverse complement.
ATTTTAGAAACACTGGGGCCTCCACCAATATGGTCAAGAGAACCGGGTTTTGCAACCCTTGTGTGCATAATTCTGGAACAGCAAGTTTCCCTAGCTGCTGCAAAAGCTGTATTTAGACGTTTATCTGGAATTGTTGTAACATTGACGCCTGAAAATTTTCTCACATTAGATGATGCTCAATTAAAAGGGATTGGATTCAGTCGCCAAAAAATTTTATACTGTCGTGGGTTGGCGGATGTCGTCGCCAGTGGTGAACTTGACCTTGGGAAGTTCTCAAAAATGGACGAAACTGCTATCAGAACTCAATTAAAACGTCTCAAAGGGATTGGAGATTGGACAGTTGATATTTATTTACTCATGGCATTGCAACGTCCTGATGTCTTTCCCAAAGGGGATTTAGCATTAGCGATCGCTTTACAAAAGCTGAAAAACCTAGAGACACGTCCAACACCAACACAATTAGAAGCAATGACCCTACACTGGCGACCTTGGCGAGCGATCGCTGCAAGACTTCTCTGGCACTATTACCTCAGTAATGCCAATAGTAATAAACTCATAGGCGTCTAAACTGTACTTTTTTACGTATTCGCGCAGCCCAGCATCTCCCATAGGAAAAGACAGTCTTTTACCCTTTATTATCACTAAATGACCAATCACTAATGACTAATGACCAATGACCAATTGAAAATTGGCAGTTTGTTTCATCAATAATAATCAAATGGTAGAAAATAAATTAAGCCTAAGACAAGAAAAATCTGATAAAGCTTCAAACATTCTGCCGATAATAACAGTCATAAGTGCATTATTAGCTTTATCTACAACGGCAATTTTTATTAAAATTGCTGTTAGCCAAATGAGTGCTGTTGCTACATTATTTAATCGCTTGTGGATAGCAACTATTATCTTTGGATTATGGAGTGGAATTAACCAAGTAAATACTCAAATTAAAGATGATAAACCAATTTTACCAGAGCAGCGTTATGCAATTAAAGAGATATTATTCTTAGTAGGCGTGGGTTTGGTTCATGTCTTGGGTCGATTATCTTGGACTTGGGCGCTAACTCAAACTGGCGCTGCTAATGCTAACGCCTTGGGTAGTCTCAATCCCATATTCACTACATTGGGTGGATGGCTATTTTTTGGTCAAATTTTTGGGCGCAAATTTATCATCGGTTTGATTTTGGCTGTAGTGGGTGCCATTGCTGTTGGATTTGAAGATTTATTGCGCTCTAATAATAATATTACTGGTGATGTTGTTTCCGTCATTTCATCGGTTTTTTATGCGGCAAACTTTTTACTGATCGAGCAGATTCGTAATAAATTTTCAATTCTCACTATACTGGTGTGGCGTTGTGCGATCGCAACTTCATTGATGATACCAGTAGTTTTAATCTTTGAAAAACAAGTTTTCCCAGTTACCTTATCAGGGTGGTTAGTAGTATTTGCTCTAGGTGCGATTTGTGAAGCTTTGGGTCATGGCCTGATTGTATACAGCTTGAAAACTTTTTCTTCAGGATTCATTTCATTACTACTGTTACTAAATCCAGTGATTGTGGCGATTCTTGCTTGGATACTGTTTTCGGAAAATTTGAGTATTTTTAATTTGCTAGGACTGGCTTTAATTATAGGAGGTATCTATCTAGCAACTTCTAATAAAGAATCAATTAAATCTAGCGTTAACAATACCATGCAGGATTCCACGCCATCGTCCACTACTAATTAATTTTTAATCCTTGTCATGTTATTTTTCAGGCTGTTGAAGTAAATACATGAATTAATTTTATTAGGGGGTGTAACCCTACACCCCTTAATATCTATGTCTTTAGATATAGAAAAATATCAGTGATAAATGTTGAATGTCAACTCCAGATAAACAACAGCCTGGACACTAAGATTTCACTAATGATTTAAGACTGCTGTGGCTATATCACAGCAGTTTTTGTTTGTAGGAATTATAAATTCACAAATGTTGAGATAGTAAATTTCTGGAAACTACATTGTCTCATTTGTAGAAAATATTAGTCGATCCTACAAAGTTGAAAAGGAATTTATGATTAGTCGAACTTTGGATTTTATTTTTATCGATAGCTTTGCGTTTTTGATTAACAAAACACTAGGTTTAGTACTGAGTACTAAAATTTGCAATTACTCATGGGAAGGAAAAGCACAAGAGTTGTCGGAAAAAGAACAGGGAGATACTGAGCATCTACACCAAGTTTTGATATCACAAGACGTTGAACGCGGACATCAAAACTAAATAGATAGATGAATAAACAGATAAATCACTGGACTTTAGACTCGCAATTTTGGATTTTGGATTAAAACTTCAAAATCCAAAATTTCAAACCACAGAGGACGCAGAGGACACAGAGAAATAAGAGTTTCGGAGAGTTTTTGTGTCAGTGCTATCAATATTTAGTCGTTAAAGAGAATTATCAGGTAATTAAACTAAACCTGAACGCAATGCAACTACCGCCGCTTGTACGCGATCGTCCACTGCTAATTTATTCATAATTCCTCGGACATGAGTTTTAACGGTGTTGGGGCTGAGATAAAGTTTTTGTGCAATTTCTGGGTTGCTCAATCCGTCTACCATGAGTTTTAATACTTCTAATTCACGCGCAGATAAATTGGCAGTGTTGTTGGTAGGTGAAGGCGGTTTGAGGTTGTCAATTACTCGTCGGGCAATTTGCGGATCGAGATAAGCTGCACCATCAACTGCGGCAGCGATCGCATTTAACAATCGTTCCACACTTGCACCTTTAATACAATATGCATCTGCACCGCTAGATAGGGCTGCAATAATTTCTGTCTCCGTTTGATGGGATGTCAACATCACTACATGAGTTGCAGGTAGCGCGGCTTTAATTTGCTGCGTCGCTGCAATCCCATCCAATCGTGGTAATCCAATGTCCATAACCACCACATCTGGTTTGAGTTGCAGTGCAGCTTGCACCCCCAAATACCCATCTTCAGCTTGTCCAACAATTTCCAAATCGGGATGAGCCATTAAAGATTGCTCTAATCCCAGTTGCATCATTGGATCGTCTTCAACAATTAATACTTTTAACATAAATCTAAGAGTTAAGAGTTAGGAGTGAGGAGTTAGGAGTTAGGAGTTAGGAGTTAGGAGTTCAGAGTTAAAAGTTAGAAATTAATAGTTACGAGTTAGGACGTTGGTGAGTCAAAATATGAAATCTTGAATTTGTACTTGACATTTTAAACAATTATCTTAGTTCTAAAATCCAAAAAATTAATTGCTTTAATCCAAAAAACCTACCTATGACAGCTAAAAATGGAGAGTTGCCTAAGTCTCTAACTCCCAACTCCTAACTTCATTAACTCCTAACTCCTAACTTTTAACTTTTAACTCCTAACTTCATTAACTCCTAACTCCTAACTTCTTTTATTCTTCCACGCGATAACCTAACTCAGCTAAACTTACCCGCGATTGTCGCCATTTTGGCTCGACTTTGACGAATAGTTCTAGGTAGACTTTGCCGGCTATTAATTTTTGGATTTGTTCGCGGGCGGCGCTACCAATTGCTTTGAGCATTGAACCGCCTTTACCAATGAGTATGCCTTTTTGGGAATCGCGTTCGACGTTGATGGTGGCTAGTACGCGGGTGATGTTGGGAGTTTCTTCTACTTGGTCAATGGCGATCGCCACTGAATGGGGTACTTCTTCACGAGTTAAAAGTATAATTTGTTCTCGGATTAATTCGCCCATTATAAAGCGTTCTGGCTGGTCGGTTACCAAGTCTGGCGGATAATATAACGGGCCGATTTCTAAATGTTGAATTAATAATTGTTGCAGTTGTGGTAATCCTGCGCTTGTCTTGGCGGAAAATTTGACGATTTCCCATTCATGGGACTTGGCCATCTGGGCGTAACTATCATCTAAAAACTGCGAATCGGCTGGTTGTTGGTCGATTTTGTTCAAACCCATAACTACTGGTGTTTGGCTGCGACTGAGCAAATCGGCAATGTAGCGATCGCCTGCTCCACAGACTACCGACCCATCTACCACAAACAGCACTACATCTACAGATTCAATGGCTATTTTGGCATTTTGCACCAATACTTCCCCTAATTGATGGTGCGGCTTATGAATTCCTGGTGTATCTACAAATATTAACTGCGCCTCTGATGTAGTTAAAATCCCTCGCAAACGGTTACGTGTGGTTTGCGCTACTGGTGATGTTATGGCTATTTTTTGCCCTACTAATTCATTCATCAAAGTAGATTTACCGACATTTGGCCGACCGATAATGCCGATAAAACCTGATTTAAAATCAGGAGGAGCCACAGGGATTGTTACTTCTCCTGAAAAAGAGAAGGTGTAATTATCAATACTAGTCACCTTTTGCTCCACCTTCATATTTTTAGAGTTGGAATAACTTGGTTGTTTCTCGATTTCAAAACAGACATAGAATCACCCTAGCATTTTCGGGGATTACTTTTTGAGGTTTAATCTACTACTAGCTGCACACTCATATTTTACAGCTGGGGTCAGTTAGTTGTCAGAATTCAGAATCCAGAATTCAAGAGTAAAACTGGAAACGGCAGCAAGTAACGCCTGAAAATGGTTAAAAGATTAGGTCACTATGGATAGTTGACTTTGTTCAAATTTATTAAGTTGAAGTTTGAAAGTCGGATAAAAAAGTTCATAAATTTTGACTCCTGGATACTGAATTCTGAATCCTTAGATGCTTGACTTTCTTCAAATTTATAAAAAAATCATATATTCTGACTCCTGAATTCTGACTCCTGAATTTTGAATTCTGACTTCTGACTTCTAAGTTATGAATTATTAAAGATAATTTTGTTTTTAAACATAAAAGCAACATAAAATTACCTTTGCATTTACAGTGAGAGGTTTGTTTAGGTTTAATCTATTACTTACTCAGGCTTAAGTTTAATAGGCTAGTAGATATATTTGGATCAAAATGTCAAGAAAAGATATGGTAGAACCCAAACGCATTGGAATTCTTACCAGTGGAGGAGATTGTTCTGGCTTGAATGCTGCCATTAGAGCTGTAGTAAATTGTGCTGTGAATACTTATGGCTGGGAGGTTTTGGGAATTCATCAAGCAACTGTGGGATTAATGGCGCGTCCGCCACAATTTACAAACTTAGAAATAGATCGAGTTGATTCGTTGTTAACTGCGGGTGGCACAATGTTGGGAACAACTAACAAAGGCGATCCTTTTGCTTTTCCAATGGCAGATGGATGTGTATGCGATCGCTCCCAAGAAATCATTGCAGGTTATCATCAACTAGGTTTAGATGCTTTGATTGGTATTGGCGGCGATGGTAGCTTGGCAATTCTCCGCCGCCTCGCACAACAAGGTGGTATTAATTTAGTTGGAATTCCCAAAACCATTGATAATGATATTGGCATTACCGAACATGCCATTGGTTTCGATACAGCAGTCAATATTGCCACGGAAGCATTAGATCGGTTACATTTTACCGCTGCCAGTCATAGCCGAGTCATGATTTTGGAAGTCATGGGGCGTGACGCCGGACACATAGCCATAGCGGCGGGAATTGCAGGCGGAGCAAATGTAATATTAATTCCAGAAATTCCCTACACAGTTGAACACATTTGCCACAAAATTAAAGAACGCCAAGAGAAAGGCAAAAATTATTGTTTAATAATTGTTTCTGAAGCTGTTCGCACTCAAAATGGCGAAAACCTGACGATTACAAATCGCTTAGGTCAATCTCGATACGGTGGAATAGGTGAATATTTAGCTGATGAAGTTATTCAGCACATTGGTGTAGAAACACGAGTCACTGTTTTAGGACACATTCAACGCGGTGGGACTGCTTCACCATTGGATAGATTAGTGGCCACAGCCTTTGGTGTAGCCGCAGTTAACCTGATTGCAGAAGGTAAATACGACCGTATGGTAACTTGGCAAAATCGCCAAGTATTAAGCGTACCAATTACAGAAGCGATCGCTCAATATAGCGCCGTCGATCCCAACGGAACTTTAGTTAAAACTGCCCGTGGTATGGGTATTTATTTGGGAGATTAGGGCATTGGGCATGGGGCATTGGGGAATGAACCGGAACGTTGAGGTTTTGTAGTGGCGTGTCAAGGCTAAAATGTCGCAATAGATTTTATTGTGGGATGGGTGTCCTCACCCGTCCGGGCGGGCAGGATGCCCACCCCACAAGAGTTTACTAATGCACTATTTTAG
>NZ_JACKZU010000255.1:0-11849 GCF_014222165.1 Nostoc sp. 2RC | reverse complement strand
GTCCCCGCGTCCCCGTGTCCCCGCGTCCTCTTCTTGGTGAGGCCATTGAGTCGGCCCTTGTACTTGTAATTGCGCGTGAGAAATACCCGTCATATCGCAGGGGCGATTTTTGGTTAGTTGGACAAACTCGGCGTAAACTTCAGCGGAGTTAGCAAAGGCAAACTCTTTGGTAAAACCGAGGCGACGACCAACTTCGGCGAAAATTTCCCAATCTGGTTTCGCTTGTCTTGGTGGTTGGCGGAAGGCTTGACACAGAGTCACCATGCGTTCGGAGTTGGTCATCACGCCAGTTTTTTCACCCCATTGAGCTGCTGGTAGCAGCACATGGGCATAGGCAGTGGTTTCTGTGGGATAATAAGCGTCTTGGTAGATGGTAAAAGGCGATCGCCACAATGCCTTTTTTGTCCGTTCTAAATCTGGCATACTCACAGCTGGATTAGTAGCAGCAATCCACAGTAAACCAACAGCATTATTTTCCAACCCCGTAATCATGTCCCAAGCAGTTAAACCAGGATGGGGCGAAATTTGTCCTGGCTGGAGTCTCCAAAACTCTTCAATTTCTGCACGGTGCTGGGGATTTTTAATTAGCCGATAACCCGGTAATAAATGCGCTAAACCGCCAGCTTCCCGTCCTCCCATTGCGTTTGGCTGACCGGTGAGGGAAAAAGGCCCAGCCCCAGGTTTGCCAATTTGTCCGGTCATCAGGTGCAGGTTGATGATGGTTCTTACCTTAGCTGTTCCTTCTGAGGATTGATTTATACCCATCGACCACAACGACAACACCCGTTGTGATTCACCCCAATACCGTGCTGCTGTTTCTAAATCTTCAATACTGATACCACATTCGCGAGCCACCACTTCTGGCGGATAGTGGCGAATAACCTCGGCATAAGCTGGAAAATTGCTGGTACAGTCGTCCACGAACATGGTATCAACGTAGTTCCAACGCATCAACAAATGAGCGATACCGTTTAACAAGTCGATATCTGTACCGGGACGAATGGCTAAATGTAAATCTGCGGTTTCTGCGGTTGGCGTGCGTCGGGGATCGACCACAATCATTTTGACTTTGCGGTTCTTTTTGTGATACTTTGCCAATCGATTGAAAGCAATGGGATGACATTCAGCTGCATTAGTGCCAATTAAAAATGCACAGTCAGTTAACTCCAAGTCTTCGTAACAGCAAGGGGGGCCGTCTGCACCAAAACTTTGAATGTATCCAGCCACAGCACTAGACATACATAAACGGGAGTTAGCATCAAAATTATTGCTACCCAAACACCCTTTCATGAATTTCTGGGCTATGTAATAGTCTTCAGTTTGAAACTGACCAGAACCATACATACATATAGCTTCTGGCCCTTGAGTTAAACGCACAGTTTGAATGCGTTTGACGATGACATCGAAAGCTTCATCCCAACTCACACGGCGAAACTCTTGGTCTAGAGAGTCTCGCACCATTGGGTAATGTAATCTATTTTTATCTAAAGATTCGGCGATGGTTGCACCTTTGACACAAACCATACCCTGACTCGATGGATGAGTTTTATCACCCCGCACTCGCCAAATAGGATTTCCTTCGTTATCTCGATTAGTTGCTTTATTTAGTTGGGCTGGGGGTGAAACTTCTAGTCCACAACCGACACCACAGTAAGGACAAAGGGTTTTGGTAAACTCACTCATACCAATTTTGGATTTTAGATTTTGGATTTTGGATTAAAAGTTTTAGAGGTTGTTTAAAAAGTTTTGATGTGTGAAATATTTTTTTACCCCTCCCTAACCCCAGGGCTGTTTCATTCGCTAAAGTGTGATTTTATTCTTCAGTTAAGAAGATATTATTCTGGTTTGCTGATATTTCACTTTCATCAGTAGCAAAGGAATTTTTCGGTTCTTTGAGGAAGAAGGCACACATAAAAGCGCAAATTATCGCCGCTAAACCCATTGTGTTAAATAGCGTGGGAGCGTCGGTTAAGCTAAAAATTGTCAGGTAAACCACGCCGCCAAAATTACCGTAAGCTCCGACGTTACCGGCAATTTGTCCGGTGGCTTCTTTCTTAATTAACGGGACAATGCTGTAGGTTGCACCGCAGCCAGCTTGGGCAAAGTAAGCAGCAAACATTGTCACTGCGATCGCCAGGGGAATCGGCCAGTTACCATTAATAAAATGTGCCATCAAATAACCAATGCCAATGCCAGCACTGATAATTGTCATCGTCCATTTACGGGAGCCAAATTTATCAGAAATTAAGCCTCCACTAGGACGAGAAACTAAATTTAAAAAGGGATAAGTAGCAGCAATCATCCCAGCTACAACATGTTCTAAAGCAAAGGTTTTTTCAAAAAATGCCGGCAACATGGAAACGGCAGCAAGTTCAGAACCAAAGTTAGTTACATAAGTAAATTCAAGTAAAGCTACTTGTCCAAATTGAAAGCGTTCGGCTGGTGCGTAAGTTTTTTTGCCAATTAAAAGTTCGCGGTTGACTTGCCAAGCTTTGTAACTTTGATAAAAAAATAATCCTGCTAATAAGAACCAAGCCAAATACATTTGGCTCAAAGTTAAGAAGTGAATATTCTTTTGTTCCAAGCGCCAAGCTAATAAACCAAGAGCAAAAATTAAACCAAAATTCGAGGCAATCATCGCCCAAAAGCTTTTAATACTGGTGACTTCTAAAGCACCATTTTTCTTCGGCTTTTTGTAGACTTTACCAGTGGGCGTATCTTGGACGCTGTTGTAATAAATTATGCCGTAGATGGCTGCAATGATACCTGTAAAAGCGATCGCTAATCGCCAATTAGAAGCCCCACCAGCCAAAAAGCTTGTAGAAACTGCAATTATTGGTAAAGCAAACTCGGCACCAAAAGCCCCAAAGTTACCCCAACCGCCATAAATACCTTGGGCAATTCCCATCTCCTTCGGTTGGAACCATTCCGCCACCATCCGAATACCAACAACAAACCCAGAACCAACAATTCCCATCAGCAAACGACTAATGACTAATTGATGAAAATCTTGCGCTAACGCCGTCGCCAAACAAGGAACAGCCGCAAATATCAACAGCATTGAATAGGTAATTCTAGGGCCAAAACGATCCAAAAGCATCCCAATAATTAACCGTGCCGGAATCGTCAAAGCCAGGTTACAAATGCCCAAAGTTTTGATTTGTTCCGGCGCTAAATCTAATTGTTTGCCAATAGTTGTAGCAAAGGGAGCAAAATTAAACCAACAAACAAAAGTGAGAAAAAAAGCAAACCAAGTCTGATGTAAGATGCGATAGCGATCGCTGAATGAAAATAGATTTTTAAGCATTCTGATTCTTGAAAAGATGGGGAATGTTGACTGAGCAATGGGGGAGATGTAGCTTTAGCTTCTCTTTCAGAGACGCTAACGCGAACCCGTAGGGTGAGAGGTGGGGGAGATGGGGGAGATGGGGGAGACAAGGGAGACAAGGGAGACAAGGGAGACAAAGAGAATAACTCCTAACTCCTAACTCCTAACTCCTAACTCCTCCCCCATGCCCAATTTTCTATTCGTCAGCATGAGCAAATCGGCGATAAAGGAAGTCTAGGGCGTAGTTACGCAGGTTGTAGTATTCCGGGTCTTCCATGATGCGGCGACGGTTGCGGGGGCGGGAGAAGGGAATATTCAGGATTTCGCCGATGTGTGCGGCTGGGCCGTTTGTCATCATCACAACTCTGTCGGCGAGGAAAAGGGCTTCATCAATGTCATGGGTAATCATGAGTACGGTGACTTGATGTTCGCGCCAGATTTGCAGTAGTTCTTCTTGTAATTCTTCTTTGGTGATGGCGTCTAGCGCACCAAAGGGTTCATCAAGAATTAAAACTTGGGGACGAATGGAAAGGGCGCGGGCGATGGCTACTCGCTGTTTCATCCCACCAGAAATTTGACTGGGTTTTTTGTCGGCGGCTTCTGTTAGTCCCACCATTGCTAAATGTTCTCTAACTATTGCGCGTTTTTCTGCTTTCGTTTTTTTGGGAAACACGGAATCAACGGCGAGGTAAACGTTGTCAAAAACATTCAGCCAAGGTAATAGACAATAATTTTGGAATACCATCATCCGGTCGGGGCCTGGTTCGGTGATTGGTTTTTCTTGCAGGAGGACGACGCCATCGGTGGGATTGTTAAAGCCGGAAATCATATTCAGGAGGGTTGATTTGCCGCAGCCAGAATGACCAATTATGCAAACAAATTCGCCCTCGCGCACTTTTAAGTCAACTCCATCGAGTACGGTGTAAGGGCCTTCGGAAGTTGGATAAATTTTGCTTACGCCTTCTATGACTAAAAAATCTTCGGCTTTTTGGGTTTGCTGTTGATTGATTTGGGTTTTGCTGCTGGTTCCGTTTACTGTTTGCATGATGAATTTATACCAATCAATTTTTAATTAGAATTTTTTTTGAACGAACCGCAAAGGACGCAAAGGACGCAAAGGAAGAGATAGGTAATCTTGTGGACGGAAAGAAGTAATGGAGTTCAAATACTCATTAATGGAGTTCAAAGCTTCATTAATGACTGACAAATCAAAAAATATCCAGTTATTCTTGTGGGGTGGGCGTCTCGCCTGCCCAGTCCATAGGGCGGACAGGATGTCCACCCCACAATATTGGATAATTTATTTTTTTGAGTTCTATTAATGGAGTTTCTTTGTTGCCTTTTGCCCATTGCCTCTTGCCTTCCCAATAACTAAATAAATACTTCCTCAACCCGGATTTGCCGTTTGATTTCCAAACTTTTGAGATACTCTATCGGCTCTGATGGGTTAAAAACTTTACCATCAAATAAGTGAATCGGGTCATCTTCACCGATATCGAGTAAGCCGAGGTCGCGGGCAGCTGCACCAAATATGTCTGTGCGACACACTCTTTCAATTACCTCTACCCAGTTTTTGGGGAAAGGAGTTAAGCCCCAACGTGCTAGCTGAGTAATCATCCACAAAATTTCGGTGCGGTTGGGATAATTGGTTTTATTGACAAAAAACTGGTTGTATGATTTAAATTCTTGTGGTTCTGTACCGTCGCCGCGATCGTAGGGGTCAAGGAAACCAGGACGAACATACACAGGATCGATGTCGAGGTACTGAGAACGGCAGAGTATTTCTAAGATTTCTTCGCGGTTGCGGAGGTCGTCACAGTATTGACAAGCTTCTAATAGTGCTTTGACGAGGGCTAGATAAGTTTCTGGGTACTGCTGCGCCCAATCTTCCCGCACTCCCAAGACTTTTTTCGGTTGTCCTGACCACGTTTCTAAGGCTGTGGCGGCAATAAAACCTAAATCTTGATGAACAGCGAGGTAGTTCCAAGGTTCTCCGGCGCAGTAACCGTCTATATTTCCGGCTTTGAGTTGAGAAACCATTTCCATTGGTGGAATCACCATGATGCTGACATCGCTGTCGGGATCTATACCACCAGCCGCTAGCCAATAACGCAGCATTAAGTTCACCATTGATGTTGGATGAGCTACACCCAAAGTTAAAATTTGGTCTGGAGTTGCATTAATGGCGGTTTTTAAGTCAGCTAGGTTTTTCACACCTTGGCTATACAATCTTTTGCTTAAGGTGATGGCGTTAGCATTGCGAGAAATATTTAGGGCATTGACTACAGGAATTGGTTTTTTGTCGCCAGCGCCCAAAGTCAAGGCTAAGGGCATTCCCGCCAGCATTTGGGCTGCGTCTAATTTCCCGGTAGCAATTCCTTGAGCGATTTCTTTCCAGCTAGAGGCACGAGTAAGGGTAATATTATCTAAACCGTATTTGGCTAAAAAGCCTTTTTCTTGAGCAACGATTAAAGGTGCAGCATCAGTTAAGGGCATAAAGCCAATTTGGAGATTGACTTTTTCTAAGCCGTTGCGGGATATATTCGTTGTTGCTTGGCGTTTTTTGAGTTGCTTTTGTTGGTTGAGGAAGTAAATCATTTCATTCCGCAGACTGTAGTAGCTGGGATGTTTGACCACTTCCAGGCGTTGACGCGGGCGGGGGATCGGGACTTCGAGAATTTGGCCGATATGGGCTTCTGGGCCATTGGTGAGCATAACAACGCGATCGCTCAACAGTAACGCCTCGTCCACATCATGAGTTACCATCACACAAGTAACGTTGTGTTCATTGCAGATTTTCATCAATTGTTCTTGCAAACTCCCCCGCGTCAACGCATCCAACGCTCCAAAAGGTTCATCCAGCAATAACAACTTCGGACGAGTAGCTAAAGCGCGGGCGATGGCTACCCGTTGTTTCATCCCCCCAGATAACTCACTCGGACGTTTATTAGCCGCTAAACGCAGCCCCACCATATCAATATGTTCTTCGATAATGCTGCGGCGATCGCTTTTAGACTTACCCTTATACACTTCATCCACAGCAAGAGCGACATTTTCCCGCACTGTCAACCAAGGTAGCAAAGAATAATTTTGAAACACCACCATCCTATCTGGACTAGGATCTCTAACTTCTCTCCCCTCCAAAGTCACACCGCCAATACTCGCTCTATCTAAACCAGCAATGATATTCAGCAAAGTAGACTTACCACAACCAGAATGTCCAATTAAAGAAACAAATTCCCCTTGCCGAATTTTCAATTCAATATTTTTCAGAGCAATATATTTGCCCCCATTTGGAAGTTCAAATACACGGTCAACGTGGTCAACTTCAACAAAAGTACTCATAGCAATTTTGGATTTTAGATTTTGAATTTTGGATTGGGTATGGGGAAAGGGGAAAGGGGAAGATTAAATTTATTCCTTTTCCCTTTTCCCTTTTCCCTTTTCCCCTATTCCGGTACAACTTTGCTGGCGATAAAGCCAACTAATCTATCCAACATTAAGCCGACTAAACCAACATAAATAAGTGCGAGAATGATTTCGCTTAAATTAGTTTCTGTGGTGGTGTTGTAAGCGTCCCAAATAAATGAACCAATGCCGACACCGCCGACTAACATTTCTGCGGCAACAATGGCTAACCAAGATAAACCAATGCCAATGCGTAAGCCTGTGAAGATATAAGGAACAGTGGCAGGAAATACCACTTTTAAGAAATACTTTCCCCCTTTCAAACGCAAAACTCTAGCTACATTTATGTAGTCTTGAGGAATTTGTTGTACGCCTACTGTTGTGTTGATGATAATCGGCCAAATTGACGTAATGAAAATTACAAAAATAGCTGAAGGATTAGCTTGTTGAAATGCTGCTAAAGAAATTGGCAACCATGCCAAAGGTGGTACAGTTCGTAAAACTTGGAAGATGGGATCTACTGCATTATAAAGTAACTTGTTAGCACCAATTAAAATTCCCAAGACAATGCCAACAATTGCCGCTAAAGAAAAGCCTAAACCAACTCTTCCCAAACTACTAAGTATTTGCCAACCCAGACCTTTATCACTTTCACCATTATCAAAAAATGGATGAATAATAAAAGGGTTCCAAGTTTCTGAAAATGTTTCTATGGGGCCAGGTAATTTAAAGTTAGGGTATAAACAAAGTAATTGCCAAATCACTAAAAAAATAGCTAAAGCTAACACTGGCGGCAGAATTTTTTGTGAAACTAATTTATTGAACTGCCTGCGCCGATTTTTTTTGATACTACGATTCCCAAGGATAGCTGCCATTTTTCTTATTTCTCTTGTGCATCAAAATTCAAGTTTGTAGTAAGGACTTTAGTCCCGATCATTTGTTGATGAGCGATAAATCGCTCACTACAAGCTAAACTTTCTTAATTTTTAAATTTTGCAAATATTCTTCTGGTTTTTCTGGGTCAAATTCCACACCATCAAAGAAAGTCTCAATTCCACGCGAACTACTTTGAGGAATTTGAGCATCAGTCACACCAATAGCTTTGGCTGCTTGTTTCCACAAGTCTTCCTTATTTACTTGAGCGACTATTTCCTGAATGTTGATATCTTTTGGTAAATAACCCCAGCGAATTTCTTCTGTTAAAAACCAAACATCATGACTCTTATAAGGATAAGAAGCATTATTTTCCCAAAACTTCATGCGATATGGGAAATTTTGCTGAGTACGTCCATCGCCAAAGTCAATATTACCCTTCGACCTTTCTAAAATATCGGAAGCTGCAACATTAAAGTATTTTCTATCAGAACAAATTTTACACATTTCCTCTTTATTTTCCAAGCGATCGCACCATTGTTGAGCTTCCAGAATTGCCATTAACAATGCTTGGGCAGCATTAGGATTTTTATCCACCCAATCTTTTCGCATTGCAAAAGCTTTTTCTGGATGATCTTTCCACAATTCCCCTGTCACTAAAGCTGAATAACCTAATTTTTAGTTAACTAATTGAGCATTCCAAGGTTCTCCTACACAAAAGGAATCGATGGTGTTAACTTTCATATTCGCCACCATTTGTGGTGGTGGTACTGGTTCTAAAACCACATCTTGGTCTGGATTAATGCCACCAGCCGCTAGCCAATAGCGCATCCACAAATCATGAGTACCACCAGGAAATGTAATGCCAAATTTTAAAGATTTTTTATTTGCTTTAGCTTGGCTAGCAGCTTCTTTCAGCCCTTTACTTTCTAAATTTACATTCAGTTCCTTAAATTTATTGGCTACAGAAATAGCCTGACCATTAGTATTTAATCTTGCCAAAATATACATTGGCACTTTATCGTTAATGGTCATCAAATAAGGCATAGGACTGAGGATATGTGCGCCATCAATACCACCGCCAGCCGAGCCAATTTTCAAGTTATCACGGGTAACAGGCCAAGATTTTTGTTTGATAACCTCAACATCCGTCATCCCATACTTGGCAAATAAACCTTTTTCTTTAGCAATAATCAAAGGAGCAGAATCAGTTAAAGCAATAAATCCTAACTTAGCTTTCGTTGTTTCTACCTTCGGTGCATTAGCCACAGTAGAAACATTAGCAGCTGGAGCAGCAGAAGGAGCATCGCTACTTGTTGAACTTGTACTACTATTAGAAGAACAACCGTGAGCCAAAATAGAAGCCGCAGCCGCAGTAGTTGTAGTAAAAATAAATTTTCTTCTCGAAAAATTTGTCATTTGTTATTAGTCCTTAGTCATTAGTCAACAGTCAACAGTCATCAGTCATCAATCAACAACCAAAGCTTCTTCCTTAACTTTTGCCCCAAAGTTTTTGATGAGTAAATCTTGCAATATTGGCTGTAAATCTTCACAGGGTATGCCTTTGATAATGCAAGTTCCGAGATGGGCATCTTTACCAACTTTGCCACCCATATATATGTCAACGCCTTCGAGGGTTTTACCATTTTTGCGGGTTTTAGTTCCCATCAAACCGATGTCTGCAACTTGAGGCTGTCCGCAGGAATTAGGACAACCAGTCCAGTGAATTCTCACGGGATGGGTGAAGATTAACTCTTCTTCTAAGGCTTTAATCATCCCCAGGGCGCGGTTTTTGGTTTCGATGAGGGCAAAGTTGCAAAATTGTGCGCCTGTGCAAGATACTAGCGATCGCGTCAATAAACCAGGGTTAATGGAAAATCTTTCTAGCAATGATTCTGTTAAAAATGTTGCTAACCTTGATTCGCTAACGTTGGGAATAATGATATTTTGCTCCACTGTCAAGCGGATTTCGCCACTGCCGTAAACTTCCGCCAGCCGTGCAATTTCAAACATATCTTCGGCATATAATCGACCGACAGGAATGTGCAAACCTACGTAATTTAATCCTGGTTGCTTTTGTTTATATACACCAATGTGGTCGCGTTTTTGCCAGTCGATTTCATCTTTTGGCGCTGCGGGTAACAATGATTTACCCAAGCGATTTTCTACTTCTTGGCGAAACTTTTCTAAACCCCATTCATCAATTAGCCACATCAAACGGGATTTTTGCCGATTAGCACGTAAACCGCGATCGCGAAAAACTTCTAAAACAGCTCTACATACAGCTACCACATCTTCTGGAGCCACCCAAGCATTCAAAGGAATCGCCGCTTCACAACGTTTAGCAGAGAAAAAACCACCGACTAAAACGTTAAATCCGAATATTGGGGATGGTGAGGCGGAGAGTGTTGGTGATAAATTCCCCGTCTCCCCGCGTCCCCGTGTCCCCCCGTCTTCCCTAAATGCTGGTACGAAAGCTAAATCATTAATCTCCGCGTGAACTGAATTGTCTCTTCCACCAGTGATGGCAATGTTAAACTTCCGTGGTAGATTGCTAAACTCTGGATTGCCTTCGCCTTTGTTGGTGAGCATATCTTGAATTTGCTGTATCAACTCTCGCGTGTCGTACAACTCATCTGCATCTAACCCCGCCACAGGATCGCCTGTGATATTGCGGACGTTATCCATCCCTGACTGGACGCTGGTTAAGCCAACTGCGTGAAATCTATTAAAAATATCTGGTAAATCAGAAATCCTGATTCCCCGCAATTGAATATTTTGTCTGGTGGTAATATCAGCACTCCCCTCATCTCCGTAACGCTGCACTACTTGGGCTAAAACACGCATCTGAGTGCTGCTGAGAATACCGTTAGGCATCCGCAGCCGCATCATAAATTGACCTGGAGTGACTGGGCGAAAAAATACACCCACCCATTTGAGTCGATGATCTCGGTCTGTTTCGTCCATTGCTTCCCAACCCAAGGCGGCAAATTTTTCGATCTCACTCTTAATAGCGAGTCCATCTTTTTGGGCCTTGAATTTCTCGAACTTATTCAGGTTGGCGGTGGTAGTTGCTGTGTCTGTCATGAGGCTGACTCTCGTTGCAAATTACTAATAAGCGTCAAAATTTGTGCTGATTACCCAATACCAATCAACCCGTAGTCCCATCAGGTGTTGTATCTACGAGGATTAGAATTGAAAAACTGAGATATACAATTACGGCTGATTATTTATACTTGCGAAAATTCCAAAGTGAAACTTAAAATCCGTACTTTGTTGAGGCAAATTTGTTGCCATTTACATTTTGGGAACTTGTCAAGGAGTTTTGGCCGCTGTTTATGTAACAATTTCGATACTCATAAGTTAAGGTCAGATTTCTGTTAAAATCGTATAAATTGTTACGGTTTTTTAGTAAAAATGCAGAAAATGTATGATATGTATGCATTTTTTACATCAAATTTAGTTCTAAGTAATGCAAAGTGCTTATAGCAAAGGTATTTGAGATGACTGAAGGAATTTTCAAATACTATGTAGCAATGGTATTTAAGGGTTGACTGATGACTGATGACTGATGACAGTCAAAAGAAAAATATTTCACAAATAATTTAGGGCTGGTATAGTTCAATACGTGAGCAAAAATCGCAAATTGAGTTAAGGAACTCCAAAAAATAAATTATTCCGGTTCCCGTCGTTGACTGCTGAGTGTCAACCGTCAACAGTCAACAGTTAACAATCTTCCGTGGAATATTTTTTGACTTTGAAGTCCCTTACAGATATCAGCTTAGACATAAAAATTATTTCACTAGCTATGAAACGTCGTGATTTTATTAATTGGGTAGGTTTGGGTTTGATAGGGAGTTCTTTGCCTGTGGCGATCGCAGCTTGTTCTTCCCTGAAAAATATAGGATTAGAAGACTGGGTATCGGTAGGGCCATCGGCAGAATTAGATAAAACAGGTCAATTGCTGGCGAAGGAGTCACCTGTTGGGCCTGTGTTGGTATTCGGCACATCTAAATCTGGAAATCTGACGGCTGTCAGCCTTAGCTGTACTCACGCAGGTTGTACCTTGGGATGGAAAGCTGACACCAAAAAATTAGTCTGTCCCTGTCACGGTTCAGAATTTGGGGTTGACGGTAAAGTCCAAAGAGGCCCAGCAAAAGAAGCGCTGAAAACCTTTGCCGCCAAAATTGAGGGTGATTCGGTTGTAGTGAAACTAGGTTAAATAAATTGGGGCATGGGG
>NZ_JACKZU010000254.1:0-11854 GCF_014222165.1 Nostoc sp. 2RC | reverse complement strand
GGACAGGGGGACAGGGGGACAGGGGGACGCAAAGAGTTCTGTCACGGTGTCCCCGCGTCTCCCACTCTCCGCGTCTTCTTCATCTCCCGTATCATTTTCCGACCTGAGTGGATCTGCCCAACTTTTAGCAAACAACAAGCTGATCCGGTTGGAAGTGCAAGGTCAAGCAGACAGTGGTGGTAGGATTTCCATTCAGGGAGAGACCCGCTCTCAGGCATTAGCAGGAAATTTGCAGTTGCGAGTACAAGATTTCTTAGCTGCGGATATTACTCGCCTCATTGAGTTACCAGTGAATTTACAAGCAGGTCGAGTCAATGGCGATTTGTTGGTTCAGTTGACACCACAACAGCCGACTTTATTGTTTGGCAGTGCTGATGTTGCAGGGGTAACGGTTGAATTGCCGAAAGTACCGCAAGTGTTGAGCAATAGCCAAGGAAACCTGCGTTTCCAAGGAACGCAATTGCAGTTAAATGATGTTACAAGCAACTATGGCAAAATTCCCTTGGTGGCTAAGGGAATCATTGACACTCAAGCAGGCTTCAATTTGGCAGCACGTGTAAATGCGGTGAGTTTGGCCAATGCAGTCAGTACTCTGAAGGTAAAACTACCAGTACCTGTAGCTGGACAAGTACAAGCGTCTTTGCAGATTACTGGATCTACTAAAGAGCCAATTCTCTCTGGCACAGTTGCCACTATCCAAACTACCCGGATTGATAAGCTCGATTTTAATAATATTAGTAGTAAATTTCAGCTGGTTACGAGTTCGTCTTTAATTACTCTCAAAGATATTCAAGGTTTTGCGAAAGTCGGCGGTCAGATTACAGGGGCTGGCACAATTGCAATTGGTAAGAGTCCCCGACTGGATTTGAATTTCGCAGCTAAGAATGTTCCAGGGGATGCCATAGCTAAAGTTTACGAAACAACGCCGAATTTCCAAATTGGTAATCTCTCGGCTACAGCCCAAGTATTTGGCCCTGCTACTAATGTCCAAACTGTGGTACAATTTCAAGCCCCCAACGGAACTTATCCGGGAACTGGGGAAGTGGCGTTCTCCTCTGGAGTTGCCGCAGGCATCGCTCCAAACCGTACCGTCTCTTTCCGCAATGTGACTCTGAATGTTGGTGGCGGTAAAGTCAGGGCTACTGGTACTTATGCCAATGAGCGTTGGCAAGCTGTTGCTTTGGTCTCTGGGGTGCAGGTGCAACGTTTTGTAGATACAAATCAACTACAAAATGTCTCTTTGGCAGGGGCACAATTCAATGGCCGTCTCATGCTCACAGGTAGCACAGCACCATTTGAAATTGCTACGATTCGCACTGAAGGTGCAGCAGTGAACATTGGCGGCGGCACAGTTGCAGTTTCTAATATCCGACTCCAAGAGCAAAATTTCTCTGCTCAACTTGTAGCTAATAATGTGCGGCTGGGACAAATATTGAAACAGTCCCCCCCAGCTTTAAATAATCCTTTGGCGGGTACGTTCCAAATCGCAGGCAACAAAGATAATTTCAGCCTGAAAACTCTGCGTGGCACTGGTGAAGGTCGCCTTGCCATTGGCGGTGGGACGGTTACAGCGAAAAATATCGAACTTGTTGATGGTTTATATCAGGCGCAAGTCCAGGCGAAGAATGTACCTGTGCAGCAGTTAGCAGCAGTACCAAAGCAGTTTCAAGGTAGGTTAAGCGGTGAAGTGGATGTGGCGGGGTCTGTGGAATCTTTCCAACCCCAAGCCATTCAAGCCAGCGGTCAAGCACGGATAAATGTTGGGCGGGGAATAATTACAGCCTCTAATATCCAACTTGTTAATGGTGCATACCAAGCGCAAATCCAGGCTAACAATGTACCTGTGCGACAGTTGGCAGCAGTACCACCGCAGTTTCAAGGTGCGTTAAATGGTCAGTTTAACGTTGCGGGATTAGTTGATTCTTTTGAGCCAAAAGCAATCCAAGCCAACGGTCAGGCAGTAATCAATGTTGGCGGTGGAACGATCGCAGCTTCTAATATCCAAGTGGGTAATGGTGTATACCAAGCACAAGTCCGGGCAAATAACGTACCGTTGCAGCAGTTGGCAGCAGTACCACCACAATTGCGAGGAACCTTAACTGGTCAAGCCAACGTCGCGGGTTCTGTTGAGTCCTTCCAACCGCAAACAATCCAAGCCGTTGGTCAGGGACAAATAAATGTTGCTGGTGGAATTATCGCAGCTTCTAATATTCAAGTGGCGAATGGTCGCTATCAAGGAATCGTTGAAGCTGCTGGTGTGGAATTAAATCGGTTAAATCAACAATTGCGGGGTCAATTTGGCGGTAAATTGCAATTAGCTGGCACACTGGCGTCGTCTCAATTAGCTGATGTGCGTGCTGCTGGACAGGTGCAGTTATCCCAAGGTCTCCCCGGTCTGGAACGACCGCTGACAGCTGCCATCGCTTGGAATGGTGAAAGACTGACCATTGAGCAAGCAACTGCCCCCGGTTTAAATGTTACTGGTAGCATATTAGCCAACGCCAAACAACCAGGAATACCGGAAATTACTGCCCTAAATTTGAATATCCAAGCCGAGAATTACGACTTAAAACAGTTACCAATCAATTTTCCCAATCAAGTTGCAGTGGCGGGGAGAGTAGATTTTAACGGACAAGTCACTGGCAAGTTACCTCTGCCAAATGTAGTCGGGCAAATTAATTTACGAGACTTCGTTGTTCAAGATATTGCCTTTGAGGCGCTGTTAACTGGGAATATTAACTCGGTACAGGGACGCGGGTTGAATTTGAATTTAGCAGGAAATAGAGATCGCTTGGCTTTCAATTTAGATGCCAATAATCGCCCTTCATCATTTTTAGTAAAATGGCAGGAAGCATCTGCATCGGGTAATGTCCGAGGAAATGATTGGACACTCAAAGTTGCAAACTTTCCCTTACAAATATTGAATTTGACACCACCGCCTAGTACTCGTCTCGGTACTGGAAAAATAGCCGGATTGTTAACAGGGGATTTGGCTTTTAATCAAGAGACATTTGCAACAACTGGAAATTTAGCGATCGCCAACCCAGAAATTGGACGTTTAAAGGGCGATGGTTTAGCGGCTCAATTCCGTTACAGCAATGGTAATGCTACACTCACTAGTAGCCAATTTATCAAAGAAAACAGTAGTTATACTGCTGTTGGTACTTTTACTCAAACGGCTCAAGGCCCCCGACTAAAAGGTAAGCTCAATGTCAACCAGGGCAAAATTGAAGATGTTCTGGCTGTAGCACAAATCTTCGATTTACAGGATTTACAAGGTGGTTCAAATCAAAACTACGGCACAGCAGCGGATCTAACCACCAACACCCAAGGCTGGCCAAATGAGCCGTTATTTGCTCAACTGCAACGATTTTCGGAAATTGAAGCTTTAGTAGCAGAACAAGAACAACAGCGACTTGATTCCAGCCCCATACCTGATTTAGCTGACTTAAAAGGCACTTTCAACGGCGAAGTAGCTCTGGATACAACTACTACCAATGGATTGGCAGTGCAGTTTAATTTGAATGGAGAAAACTTTGCTTGGGGTAAAAAAGAAGAACGCAGTCGTTATTATACAGCCGAAAAATTGATTGCTGAAGGCAACTTTGAAAAGGGCGTTTTAAGTTTGCGACCTTTACGCATCGAATCTCAAAACAGACTGATTGCCTTCACGGGTAACATTGGCGGTGATGAACAATCCGGCCAGTTGCGGGTGAACAATTTTCCCATACAAGTATTGAATAATTTTGTGAAATTGCCAGTTGGCATTACAGGTAATGTCAATGCTACAGCAGCTTTAGCAGGCAGTATTGCCAATCCCCAAGCCAGAGGAGAATTGCAAGTTACAGAAGGAACATTGAATCAAAACCCAATACAGTTAGCAACGGCAAGTTTTAGCTATGCCAACGGACGCTTAAACTTTGGTAGTACTGTTGCAGTTAACGGCCCGCAACCTGTGGATATTACTGGCAGCATACCTTATAAATTGCCTTTTGCAACGGTGACACCAGACAGCGACCAAATCAGTTTGGATGTCAAATTAGAAAACGAGGGATTAGGACTGTTAAACGCATTGACTAATCAAGTGATGTTTGAAAAAGGTGAAGGCGAAGTAGACCTAAAGGTACGTGGAACATTGCAACAACCAGAGGTAGATGGCATTGCCACTGTTAATAATGCTACTTTTTCCGCCCAAGCTTTGCCGGGTAAACTCAGACGTGTTACGGGTAAAGTGCTGTTTAATTTTGACCGCATCTTAGTAGAAAATCTTCAGGGTAGATTTAGCCGAGGAAAGGTAGAAGTTGCTGGAGAAATTCCCATCTTTAACAATGAGCAAGTCGCCATCAACAATCCTCTGACCATTAATCTCGAACAACTAACACTGAATCTCAAAGGACTTTACCAAGGAGGTGCTAGCGGTAATTTACAGATTACTGGTTCTGCCCTCAATCCCCTAATTGGCGGTAGAGTAGATTTATTTGACGGCCAGGTATTGCTGGCAGAATCCACCGACACCGATACATCCGTAAATGATAGTAGTCTTGGCTTATCATCTCTAAAAGCTAATAAGCAAAATCAAAAGGAAATTCCAGGCTTGCCCTCAGGCATCGCCAGATTTAATAATCTAGATTTAGAACTAGGTAAAAATGTCCAAATTACCCGTCCACCTATTCTTAGCTTCCGGGCTAGTGGTAATCTCATAGTCAACGGTTCAATCAATCAGCCTGTACCAGATGGTACTATCCAATTAGAAAAAGGTGGAGTCAATTTATTTACTACCCAATTTAACCTTGTTCGTGGCTATAAACACACTGCAACTTTTAGTCCCTCCCAACCCCGCGACCCTGACTTGAATATTCGGCTATTTGCTAAGGTATTAGACGTAACTCAAGGCAATGATTTCACCCGAATCAACACCACAGGTTTATCAGCCTTAGAAAGTGTGCGAGTCGAAGCCACTATTAATGGTCTGGCTAGTAAACTCAATGAAAATCTAGAACTCACAAGCAGTCCGTCACGTAGTCAAACCGAAATTGTTGCTCTTTTAGGAGGTGGGTTTGTAGACACCCAAGGACGTGGCGACAGTACTTTGGGTTTAATTAACATCGCAGGCTCAGCTGTGTTCAATAATTTTCAGTCAACTTTTAATCAAATTGGTAGCACTTTTGGGTTAAGCGAACTGCGGATATTTCCTACCATTATTTCTGAGAATCCTGAAGCGGGAAAAACCAATTCAACTTTGGAATTAGCAGCGGAGGCTGGAGTTGATATTACTTCTAAGATATCCATCTCTAGCATCAAAATTTTAACCACAAATGACCCCTTCCAATGGGGCGTTAATTACCGAATAAACGACGAATTCCGTGTCCGCGCTTCCACTAATTTAACTGATGATAGTCGTGCTGTAGTGGAATATCAAACACGGTTTTAGTTTAATTAGGGCTTGCTGAATAACGATAAAATCCTGATATTTCAATTTGTACTAAGAATATTTCTTGCTTTGGTATGTGACAGTTCTGCTGTATTTAGGACTATATGAACCAATCGCAACTCCCTTTATCAGCTTTTGTTGACCCACGAGGGGGAAACAAAACCGTAGTAGAGCAACTCGCAGGGCAAGTTTTAGAGATGATTTGGAGTCACTTACAAACTGCTGATGCCAGTTCTCCTTTGCCCCAAACAATACAACTTCCCGTTTCGATTGAAATTCCAGATCAGCCCGTATCGGAGAGCAAAATACTCGCACAACTGCAAACGATCCTCAGCAGTTCAATGAACGCAGCACATCCCGGTTTCATTGGGCATATGGACTCTATGCCTACCACCTTTTCTATTTTGGGTGAAATGGTAACGGCGGCAATCAACAACAATATGCTCAGTTTAGAAATGTCGCCTTTTTTCTCACGGTTAGAGTCTCTGTTGCTGCAAGAGTTTGCAGCATTATTCGGCTTGGGAACACAAGCAGGCGGAGTAATGCTGAGTGGGGGAAGTTTAGCCAATTTGCAAGCATTAGCCGTTGCTCGTAACGTCAAGTTTGACGCACTACAACAAGGCATAACTGCACAAATACACCCGCCAGTTTTGTTTGCTTCCGAAGTCGCACATACATCCATTCAAAAGGCAGCAATGGTTCTGGGATTGGGCGCATCTTCCGTTGTTCCCATCAAGACGAATGCCAACTCGCAGATGAATGTCAACGAGTTGAGATATGCTATTGAAAACGCCAAACAAAGTCACAAAGTCCCATTCTGCATTGTGGCAACAGCAGGTACAACCACCACAGGAAACATTGATCCACTTTTAGAAATTAGCCAAGTCGCCCGCGAGTATCAACTCTGGCTTCATGTTGATGCGGCATATGGTGGTGCATTGGCATTATCAGAAAAACAACGTCAAAGACTGGCGGGGGTTGAAAACGCCGACTCAATAACATTCAATCCGCAAAAATGGCTTTATGTGGCTAAAAATTGTGTGATGGGTCTGTTTAGAGATACAGCAACCCTTGTAAATGCCTTTCGCATTGCCGCCCCATATATGCGCGACTCGGATAATTTTATCAATCTTGGCGAAATCAGTGTTCAAGGAACACGCCACGCCGAGATACTGAAACTATGGCTCTCTTTACAGCACCTTGGCAAAATAGGTTATTCTCAACTAATAGAAGAAAGTTACCAATTGACAGATTACTTTGTTCAACAAATCAAACAACGTCCGTTTTTGGAAATGGCTTGTCAACCAGAAACAAATTTAATCTGCTTTCGGGGTGTGCCTGCTTGGGTATCAAGCACAGAATGGGATAACTGGAACACCAACCTTCAAACCTATTTGTTACAAAAGAGTAAAGTATTTTTATCTCTCCCGGCTTATCGTGGTTCACGCTGGCTAAGGGCAGTTCTGCTCAACCCGTACACGGATGAAAAAATTATAAGTCGGTTGTTTGATGAAATAGATACCTATGCAAAAGCATAAAATTTATTCAGGACTTACGCAAAATGATGAAAGAACGAACCGCAAAGGACGCATTCGCGCAGCGTCTCGTCAGATAAGGACACAAAGAAATAAGAGTTTCACAGATGTTTTGCGTAAGTCCTATCTCTATTAGATTGTGATATTATCACTACCCTGTTGATTGACTGCTAAACGCAAAATTGATAGTCCTAAAATTATCAAAAATAATACTAGTCCAATTGTGCAAGCATAACTAATTTCCAAATTATTGAATGCTTGTTCGTAGAGATAATAAACAATTGTTTTCGAGCTATTGAGCGGGCCTCCTTGGGTCATGATGTATACTTCTTCAAAAACTTTGGTGGCAGAAATAGCTGAAATTACAGCTACTAAAGCGAGATAAGGCTTCATCAAAGGTATAGTAATATCCCAATGTTTCTTAATACCATCAGAGCCATCAATTGCTGCGGCTTCGTACACATCGCCAGGAATTGATTGTAATCCAGCTAAATAAATTACCATGTAGTAGCCTAGCCCTTTCCACACAGTAACTGCCATAACGCTGGCAAGAGAAATTGGTACAATACCAAAAAGTTTAGCTGAGCTAGTTAACCAAGGAATACCTTCTGAAATCATACCCAAAGCTTTCAGCACCTGATTGAGTAATCCATTTTCTGCATACAACCATTTCCAAGCTATTCCTGCAACTACCATCGATATTACTACTGGCGTGTAGTATGCACTTCTAAACCAATTCATCCCTCGCAGTTTTTGATTTACCAAAATTGCTAGTCCCAAGGGAGCAATTACTAAAATTGGTACTACACCCACAAGATATAAAAAAGTGTTTTCCAGGGTTTTCCAGAAAACAGCATCTTTCCACAACTTGAGAAAGTTATTTAGACCTATCCATTGCGGCGGTTGAGCAATATCTTCGTAGGTGGTAAAGCTGAGGTAAAAAGCTTGCAGCGCAGGCCAAAAGACGGTTAACACCAAAATCATCAAAGCAGGTAGTAAAAACAAATAAGGAGTTAGCCGCTGTTTGATTAATATCCAATTTTTAAGTGTTAATTGATTCATCGGAGTTTAATAGTTGTTTTAAACATTGCCAATCAATATTACACATCAAAGCCTCTTTCTCACAATGTCAACTGGGCATTAGACCTCTTGCAATCAATTGCTTTTTGGACTCTTGTGGTCAAAGGGATGCATGTTAAAGGGGAAAGGGAAAATACCAAACCTTTCCCCCTCTCCCCTTTTCCCGACTTATGCAAGAAGTCTATTGATGGTAGCCTCTGCCTTGCTGCTGCGCCTCTACGTTAAAAAAAATTGAGTTTTACGTGAACCATATTGTCATGTAAGTCCCGTAAAACTTAAGGATACATACAAAAAGTCCGCTTTCGCGGACTGTGGACATTGGATAAGGTTAAGTTGTCACCAAGAGTGTCTACAAGATGTTAGACTCAATATTCATTTTTTCTTAGTTAATATCAAAAATCAAGTTTTTTTGATAAAAAATCAGACATTAATACAGGATTTATGTCTTTTTTGAAAATATCTGTGATTTAGAAAATATCTGTGATTTAGTTTATTAGCGATTAAAATTGCGTATATTTTAGCAATATTTAGTTTTTTAATCAACTAAATACAATTTCAAAAAGGACTTCCAAGAAGAAACGAATCACAAAGGACGCATTCGCGCAGCGTCTCGTCAGAGAAGGACACAAACAGGACTTACGCAAAAATAATGTAATTCCGTCATTACGAGCGATAGGGAAGTAATCCCCCTGACGCTGGGATTGCTTCCCTACACTCCGTTACGGTCGCAATGACAATATCGGCGTTGCGTAAGTCCTAACAAAAAAATAAGAGTTTCAGAGAGTTTTTGCGTAAGTCATATACATAGATGAATAAGTTCATAAGTTATACTAAATACATATATGTATGAATAATTTACAAGGTTTTTTATTCATTTTGTTTCCATCTATCGTCAGAGATATTTTTTGGATATAAATTTCTACAAATCATTTAAATTAATATCTGAAAACTTCATTGAGTCTGAAAAATATTTTGCACCATTTTTTTATTTGAATTTGCCGCTGCTGTATCTAACTCTGCAATTTCACCTGCATCTAATTGCCAACCCAACGCACCAATATTTTCCCTGGCTTGTTCTACATTCTTTGCTCCAGGGATGGGAATGGTTCCTTTACAGATGCACCAGTTGATTGCTACCTGTGACATGGTTTTGTTTCTAGACTGTGCTACTTCTTGCAAACATGCTAAAAGCGATCGCACTCCTGGTAAAATCTGTCTAAACAGCAAACCTCGGATACCTTTGGGAAAAGAACCTCCAACAGAGTATTTTCCTGTCAACAGCCCCAAAGCCAGAGGACTGTAGGCAATCAATTTGATTCCCAACTCATCACAAACATCTTTCAGGTGGAGTTGAGTGACAGGATATGTAGACAGCAAAGAATATTGGACTTGCAAGGTACTAATTGGAACGCCTCGCTGGGCAAACTTTTTTTGCACTTGTTTGAGCCGTTTCGGCCCGTAATTGGATAGTCCTATTCCCTTAACCAACCCTTGCTCGTAAACATCGGCTAGACCATCTAATAATTGCCCTTCTTGCCAGGGAGCATAGTTCGCTGTAGACCAATGCATTTGTACTAAATCAACATTTCTACCTAGACGTTGAGCAGATGCTTGGCAAGCCTTGACCATTGACTGGCGCGTCCATCTCCACGGGTAAGCAGCAAGCTTAGTGGCAATACAAATATTTTCTTGATTGGAACCTACATATTCTCGGTGAAATCGCCCCAATAGTAGCTCACTTCGACCATTCAATCTGCCAGTTCCGTAGGAATCACCTGTATCAAATAAAGTTACACCGTTATTCACACAAAGGTTAAAAACCGCTTGCAACTGGTCATCCATGCTTTCGTCATATCCCCAAAGCAATTGGTTACCCCAAGCCCAAGTTCCACATCCCATGTTTGGGAGAGAGAGTTTTTGGAGAGTCTGCATTTTTGCTGTCTGTAGATTGCCTTATAATTATCAGGCAATTTATTGAAACTAAAAACAAAAGAATCTTGGCATTGCTGAATCAAGGGATGATTTGGCAAGTTATAAAATCTCTTCCCCCGCTTCCTCTGCCTGCCTAAATTCATCTCCCTGTTCTGCAACGCCGAATCTTTTTTTAATCCCCAACAGCCAATGCTCCTACGGGTACATCTGTAGCGTAAAATTAATGTTCATCTGGTATTTGCTAACCCGTTGACCAATGATTCCTAGATGTTATGTAGCAAGAGAATTTTTCCGTGGAATCAATCGACAATCTAAAATTCCAAATCTAAAATCCAAAATTGTCTGACGCCCATGTATTGTGACTACCTCATTCAAATCCTGACTGCCCGTGTGTATGATGTTGCTCAGGAAACACCACTAGAGTGTGCCCCAAATCTGTCTGCAAGGCTGAATAATCAACTTCTGCTCAAACGTGAGGATATGCAGTCAGTATTTTCCTTTAAGTTGCGGGGTGCTTATAATAAGATGGTGCAACTACCACCGGATATATTAGCACAGGGTGTCATTGCTGCGTCGGCGGGGAACCATGCTCAGGGGGTCGCCTTGGCGGCTAACCGTCTGGGAACAAGAGCAATTATTGTCATGCCAGTAACTACACCCCAAGTTAAGGTAGATGCGGTTAGAAACAGGGGCGGAGTAGTTGTATTACATGGAAATACCTACGATGATGCTTATGCTTATGCTCGTCAATTAGAAGCCGAAAAAGGATTAACTTTTATTCATCCCTTTGACGATCCCCATGTGATTGCTGGACAGGGAACAATCGGGATGGAAATTTTACGCCAGTATCAGCAGCCCATCCATGCGATTTTTGTAGCCATTGGTGGAGGCGGTTTAATTTCTGGGATTGGTGCTTATGTCAAACGCCTGCGTCCAGAAATTAAAGTGATTGGCGTTGAACCTGTGGATGCTGATGCCATGTCTCAATCTTTAAAAGCCGGACATCGGGTGCGCTTGTCGCAAGTGGGGTTATTTGCTGATGGAGTAGCGGTGCGGGAAGTTGGTGAAGAAACCTTCCGTTTGTGTCAGCAGTATGTAGATGAAATTATTTTAGTGGATACGGATGATACTTGTGCGGCAATAAAAGACGTGTTTGAAGATACGCGATCGATTTTAGAGCCAGCTGGTGCATTGGCGATCGCAGCTGCCAAAGCCTACGCCGAACGAGAACAAATCCAAGGACAAACCTTAATTGCTGTAGCTTGCGGTGCAAACATGAACTTCGATCGCCTGCGCTTTGTTGCAGAACGGGCAGAGTTTGGCGAACGTCGCGAAGCTATCTTTGCAGTTACAATTCCTGAGGAACGGGGTAGTCTGCGTCAATTTTGCGAACTTATTGGCCAACGCAATCTCACCGAATTTAATTATCGCATTGCTGATGCCAAAACAGCCCATATTTTTGTCGGTGTGCAAATTCAAAACCGTGCTGATGCTTCAAAGATGGTAGAAACCTTTGAAGCTCACGGATTTGAAACCCTGGATTTAACAGACGACGAACTCACTAAATTACATCTGCGGCACATGGTGGGTGGGCACTCTCCCCTTGCTCACAATGAATTACTCTACCGTTTTGAGTTTCCCGAACGTCCTGGTGCATTGATGAAGTTTGTTGGTTCCATGAGTCCCGACTGGAATATTAGTCTTTTTCACTACCGCAACAACGGCGCAGACTACGGACGCATCGTTGTTGGTATCCAGGTTCCTCCCTACGAAATGCAAGAATGGCAAGCATTTTTGGATACCCTTGGCTATCGCTATTGGGATGAAAACAAGAATCCGGCATACAAGTTGTTTTTGGGATGAGTGGGGATTGGGG
>NZ_JACKZU010000253.1:0-11910 GCF_014222165.1 Nostoc sp. 2RC | reverse complement strand
GTTTAAATAATGTTAAATTTGTCCTTTTCATACTCTCGATATATGCTAAGGTTAATTGCATTATTTAGAAATAAGTTACATTAAATTATAAGTTTCTAACATTATCCCCAGGATCTTGATGTTCGATTTCAACGCCTTAGCTGAATTCTCTCGCGCCAACTGCGTGACTATTTGCGCCTTTCTTGTACCAGCAAATTTGCTGATGACAATTTTAACTATGGTTTTAACAGGATTACGTCGGCCATCACATCAAATTTGGCAGTCAGCGGCAATTGCCAGTTTTTTCGCTTCCGTGATGATTTTGCACGTCTACTCGTGGTTTATGATTGGCGTGGTGA
This sequence comes from Nostoc sp. 2RC, assembly GCF_014222165.1. NCBI lineage: Bacteria > Bacillati > Cyanobacteriota > Cyanophyceae > Nostocales > Nostocaceae > Nostoc > Nostoc sp. 2RC. The sequence continues at coordinate 11,572 of NZ_JACKZU010000253.1, read as the reverse complement.
TGGCTCCTACATATATCTTGATGTCTTTAGCGATCGCCTGTTTGTTAACTAATTCAGCAGCAATTATTGTTCACAGACGCTACGGTAGTAACCCTAGTCCTGTACTTTTAACCTCTAATCCACATAATGGGTAAATTACAGAAATTTTCAGTCGGGATTTAAACTCCTGCTGAAAATCTGCTATTTTTAGACGAAGTGGCCTTAAATCCTTGAATATCGATTAAAGCAACAAGTCTAATGACCAATGACCGATGACTAAAGCAATTGTTTGGGTACATGGAGACTGCCTCAGTCCATATAATCCCGCACTACAAGAATACCCTGGCACTCCTGCTATTTGGGTTTGGGACGAAGCTTTGATTGAGGAATGGCAACTTAGTCTCAAACGCTTGACCTTTATTTACGAATGTTTGCTAGAGTTACCTGTTGTCATTCGTCGTGGTGATGTAGTAAAAGAAATTTTGGCTTTTGCTGAAGAACAAAAAGCAGATTTAGTGGTGACAGTAGATAGTCCCAGTCCCAAGTTTGATGATATCTGCAATCAAATTGAGCGTTCCATTAAATTGGAAATTTTAGAGGTGGAACCGTTTTTTGATTATGATGGCTATATTGATTTGAAACGGTTTTCGCGTTATTGGAAAGTGGCTCAAAATTATGTTTTTGAGTAGGTGGATTGTAGAATGACCTCTTGCACAAGAGTGCTTTTTGCACTCTTGTGGTCAAAGAGAAAAGGTGAGCCAGCGCGGTCTTGGGGGTTTCCCCCATGAGCGACTGGCGAACCCCGAAGGGGTTAAAGGGGAAAGGGAAAATACCAAACATGCACCTCCTTTTCCCGACTTTTGCAAAAAGTCTGCTATACAGTGACTTTTGATTTGTCACCGTACAAACTAATCAGCCAACTCCCACTAAAGGCTGGATGATTTCAACTTTTTGCCGGGGTGTTTGCCCTGTCAACAGTTCCACTACATCCATCCCATTACCAATTACACCAGGTACACTGGGATACCCAGCACTCGCCCCTACTAAAAACAAGTTTGGTAATTCCGTTACATATCCCAAACGATTTAAACCAACTTGTTTGGGGATTAATTTTGCACCATAAATATTACCCTGGGGTTGTCCGAGATAAAATTCGCTGGTGGTGGGTGTACCGTAAACTTTCATTCGGGCGTAGTTGTCCACATCTGGAATCAAGTCTCGCACACTTGTCATCATCTGCTGATAAACTTCCCGTTTTCTGGCTTTATAGGCTTTTGGGTCGGTTTTATGCAGATATTCAAACGGTTGGTATGAACAAACAGTAGCAATCTCTAAAACGTGATGTCCTTGTGGTGCTATGCCTAGTTCGCTGGATTTCATCGTCGGACACGAAAGGAAAATCCACGGATGACTTAGATCTCCCTGCAATTGTTGTTGATATTCTTGGTTGAGGTTGCCTGTAGGATAATACCAAATATTCCAATTACCAATGCCGTAGCGTTGAGGATCGAATTGGCTATCTAAACCCAAGTAAATATTAAAGGCACTAGCTGAGTATTCGTAACGACTAAGGCGTTGTCGTTCTTTATAACTCAACGCTTCCGCATCGTGCATCAACTCTACTGTTAATTTGGGGTCGAGGTCGCTGATATAAGCTTTACTAGCGCGATAGATAATGCCATCGGCAAGTACGCTATGAACGCTACCATTACTAACCTGAATATGGTTAACCGAGCTTGAGTACTTGATGACACCTCCACCTGTGGTAATGACATCTGCAATAGTGTCAACAAAATGTTTAAAGTGATGTTTGGGATAATAAGCGCCTTGTGAGTAGTCCCAAACTAGGGAAGTGTGGGTGAGTAGGGCAATTTCTTGGGGTGGTAGTGCATAGTCGCCACTTTGTCCGGCCAAAACAGCTTGCAGTTTGGGGGATAATCCCACATGGTTATATAAATCTTGTAGTGTCCAATTGCGCTTCCAAAATAAATTAAGATATTTCGGTAACTTCAACCAATCAGAGAATTTGCGATTAAACCAGCGTACTTCCTGCACCAAGTTGCGAATTTCTTGGTGGAGTTGTTGAATTTCATTGCAATAATTGTTAATTGCTTTAGCTTCTTCAGGAAATGTGGAAAGTAAACGCGATCGCAAATTTTCCCATCCCAAAGGAATTTTAAAATCCACCTCTGGTGTAATGACTCTATCGACGCAGTCAGGATCGAGACTATTAAAAGGTACATCTCGTCCAATATAGTCAAGAAATTGCCCTATGGTCTCACCAGAACCACATTGAGAAATATAATGAACATCAGCACAAAAGCTGTATTCTCCATAATCAAAGGTGTGGCAACATCCACCTGGTAAATAATGTTGTTCTAAAACTACTACTCGATAGCCTTGTCTGGTTAAACAAGCTGCGGCCGAAAGTCCACCTAGTCCGGCTCCTAAAATCACGTAATCGAAGATTTCCATCTCAGCCTCCTGTGGTAATCTGGCAATATTGATTTATCTTGATTTCGGCGTTATGGTTTTTGAGCGCTGTTTTTGACTTGTCAGAATGGCAAAATACTCACTATTTTTTCATCTAGCTTTGCTGTTTTCACTCAATGAAAATTAGGTGTAATCACCATTCAGTAGAAGGTGTAAGGATTTTTATCGATGATAGTGGTAAGGCAATACAGTTCGGATAAGCAGTATAAACTTCCCTTGTGGTCTGGGAAAAGGTTAAAGGGTAAGGGGTAAAGGATGTATTTGAAACCTTTCCCCTTTCCCCTTTTCCCTTTAACCGAACCGTATTGAGTGGTAAGGGACTTCCAAGTAAAAAAATATTCCATAGAAGATTGTTGACCCTTCTCCTATGGTCGCCGCTACGCGTAGCTTGCTTCCACGTAGTGGTACGACTTCGCTCAGGGTCAAGGCTGAGCGGAGTCGAAGCCTTGACTGTTGACGGTTGACTGTTAACTGTGAACCGTCAACAATCAAGAGTCAAGGCATTAGCTGGAATAATTTATTTTTTGGAGTTCCCTAATTACATCATCACCAAATGTTTTGATATTTAGCTATGGTACTTTTGACCCAACAACCTCATATCAATTCAAAATTCATACATACCCTACGGGAAGCTAAAGCAACAAAATTCACCCATGAAAAAAGCTAGATATCATAAGGGTTTGGGAGTATTTTCCAATTGCTATCATTCAGCTTTAGATGTCCTCAAGTATGTTGAAACTAGCCGCATACTTTTGCTGCAAATCTTTGGGAAAACTTGCAAATACATAGGCGGCGATAATTTAATAATCTAAGCTTTTTTATTCACCCTCTATGTATTCAGATTATCTAAGCTGGCAAGAATTGTTTGACAATGTTTGCTTTTCTTTATAAAAACTGTCTCTTAGAGACGCTACGCGTAGCTTGCTTAAGAGCAGGGGTACGCTGAGAGCGAGTCATACACAATAGCCAACTGAATTCTGACTCCTGAATTCTGAATTCTGTTTGATAAAAAATCTCTCGCTAACTGTTCTATGGTGGTGCTTTCACAATCAGCAACAAGATGCAAACCTAATACTACACGCGCCGTATTCTGCATCTTTTGAATACCTGTCCAAGGTCGCACAAACACACCGAGTTGCTCAAGCTGAATAATTAAACCAATGATGTAACCTTCTAAAATACCGCAGCATTTTTCTAGCTCGTGATTATCTTGATTACTCACATTTAATATCAAGAATATTTCTGATTCTTGGTGTAACTCGATTGGCTCAAATAAAGCTGTCCACTTTTCTTGTCCAGCTAAAATTTGCTGAGTTAGTGTTGCACCTCTGGCAAATTCACGGTGGAGTATCTGTGCAGTAGAACAAGTGACATTACGAGCAGTATTCTGACATGGTTTTATTGATGTGACTATAGGTAGCCAATCTCGTGGTGATTGTACCTGATATTGTCTACCTACATCGGTGAGAGCAATTGCCCGTTGCCAATCATGATGATGCAAAATTTGGAAAAAATTAGCCAGTAATTTCTCTATACTCGTTTCTAATTTTTTGTCAAATGTACAACAAAAAGCACAGAGTAAAGCCCAGGAGAAACCACCCAAAAACCCCCAAGTATTGCTGTAAATATCTCTGGCTTTAGCCCAGGCGCGTACTGTTCGCAATAGCTGGCGGTAGGTGTCTAGCGATACATATTGACAAACTACCTCTGTAATTACATCTGCTTCCCAACAACCGACAATAGCTTTTAAGCTAGTTGGGTCAAGGTTTTGCGGAGTTTTTCTCGCCAATTGGTAGTTTTCTATCCTTGCGTAAAGTAAATCTAAGGATATTCCTTCTAATTGCAGGCGCAGTACTGGTACTTGTGCATTTAATATTAGTTGAGTGCGGCACAATCCTTGCAATCGTTGTTGGACGCTAGTCAAAAACGTTTCCCCAGATACATAAGTTGGAATCACACACACAACATCCAAATCGCTTGCGGGACTTTGCACCCCAAGGCGCGCCGAACCCAATAATTCTAATGATGGTTGAAAACCCAAACATTCTGCACAACCTTGAGTCACCACTTCTAACACTGTGTCACGCTGTAATTGCTGTGCTGGAGTTAGTGCGGGTTCCAGTTGTTTAACCAACTCCCCTAATTCACTTCCCCCTTGTCCCAAATACACAATATATCTCACCGCAAAAGGCTCATCACCCCGACGGCTAATTAAAGCGATAGAGTCAACTGTAAAACTAACTGGATGCCATTGCGGTAACTCAGTAAAAGCTGCTTCCTCACTGGGGAATTGTCCGACGCTGAGGTGGGGTGTAAAACCTGCTTTTGTTTTACTGCTTTGTTCGTTACATTGGGGAAACAGATTTTCCAGTACCGCCTGTAATTCATGCAATGCGTTTTCTGGCTGGACAACAGGACGCAACCAAGCTGTGGAACTTTTGCGGTGTGTAAATGTTTGGAAGTCAGTTAAGGTAATTTGAAATGGTTGTATTTGAGCAAGTGCAGGGGCAATTATTTCCACCGCTTCAGCAAAATAAGATTCCGGTAGAAAGCCGTAGAGTAAATTAATGTGAGCCATCCAACGCTCAACTCTGGCATCATAACGCTGACGGATGGTTTGGATAGCAGGTAAAACATTGTCTGGCGGAATTACAACTACAGCACTTTGATAAACTGGACGGACTGTACTAAGTGCGGAAGCTGGAAAAGACTTGGCAAATTTAAGAACTGCACGAACACCAAAATGATCGGATGGATAAATTTTGCCTTCTGTACCTGCTAGCGGTTCACAAGCAAACAAGTGAATTGACTGGGCTTGCCAATCATTGTTTGGACTTCGCAGTAAAATGCGATCGAGCCTGACTGGTATTCCCTTTAAACTCATCAACGCCGCTAGGGTGTTGCGTTGCGGGTCAAATGTATAACCTGCTGCATCTGGATGTAATTGTTGCCAGATATCGATATATCCAGCACCCATTAATATCTGTTCTTGTTCGTTACCTCGCGTGTTGAAATCACCAGCTATCAAGCTATTTCCTGGTAACTTTTGCAGATATCCAATTATGGTAGCTAGTTGCTGCTGGCGTTTTTCTAGGGCATTTTGGGCGTAATCGCTGGTTAAATGCACCACTGCAATGTGCAATAATCGACCGTTAATTTCACAACTCCCCACCAATACCCGCTTGTGTCCAGAAAATTGATGCTCAACGAGTGTAAAAGGCAGACGCGACAATAATAAATTACCGTAAGGTCGCACTGTTGCGGCTGTGCTAGATTCGGAGATGTAATAATTGCGTACCCAATTTTGTGATAAAAGCAACTCTAATAAAGCTGGTGTTGCTTCTTGGATGGCGATAATATCGGCGTTACATTCACGTAATTGATCGATAATTGCTGGTAATCTTTTTTCAGTGGCGATTTTCTCCTTTTCGTAAAGGTCACAAAGCACGTTAAAAGTAGCGATCGCCAAAGTTTCTAAATTGACGGCTGCGGCTTTTTGTGTATCTACTTGCCAACCTTGGATATCGTATTTATAAACAGGTCGCGGGGTAAATATCGCTGTGCTATCTAATATAGTGACAACTTTCTCCCCTAGATTTTCTCTAGTCTCGCTTTTCCACGCCGCAGCAGGTAACTCTCCAGAGGAAATTAAATCTAAATGCTGTTCCCGATCCCAAACAACCACATCTCCACAACGGATATAGCGGATGCGATGCCAAGGAATATCACCATCTGTCACCCATTGTGCCAGAGGTTTTTCTCTGATTCCTGTAGATGAAAGACGTTCTTGAAAACCAACAACAAAAGCACTGCTATCAAGACGCACATCCCAGATAATGCGATGGTAAACCTCGCGACTGGTTGCCATTTTTTTCTTTTGAGATTTTGACATCTTCCCTTTTTTCTGTAATCAAATAATTTCGCGACGAAATCAAACGAATAAGCAAGTCAATATTCGCCACTTGAACCGAATTTGATTGAGACGAGGGATTACATAATGCTTTTACCGTAGTTTGCAAATTGTATTATTTATAATACATTATATTTCATAAGCTGTAGTAATACCAAAATAACCAGAAGACTGTTAACTGTGAACAGTCAACAGTCAACACTCAATAGTCAACTTTCTGAAGTATACTCATTCCAAGCCACGGGAAAAGAGTAATCTGACAACCCTGAGAAAACCTGATTTTCACTGCGGGTTTCTTCATCGAGAACTTTGACGACTTTGTTATAAATATCTTGTGCTTGTTGGGGGGAATCACCGATACTGGTTAATCCCAACTTGCCAAACTGAGACAGACAACCCATAAGATGAAAGACTGTGCCTGTTTCAGTACCGCTATCAAAGTGCAGTCTGTAGTCAGCGATAATATCCATTAAATCGTTAGGTAATAATCCCCGATAGCGGTCTTTTTGCAAGTTGTCAGTGGCAATGTAGTATTTGGGGCGGCCTTGCTGGCTGTAAAATAAGCCTGTAGAAAGGTCATAGCGACCGTTAGTCAATAATTTCAAGGTCATGAATGGATGAGTTGTGCCGCCTTTACGCAGATTAATTTCGATCGCCTGAATATCCCACTGTCCATTACCTTTGTCAACTGCGATAAAATCTACCCCAAATCGTTCTAGCGCCCCTTTTTGGGCTAGCTTTCTGCCGACTTGCAGTCCCAATTGTTGTAGCTGCAATCGATACCTTTCATCAGCGGGAAAGCTACAACCAAGATAAATTTGACCGTCTGGCCCTCCGAGAATTTGGTCGTGGGTGGAGAGGATTTCCACTTCACCGCCGGGGGTAATTCGTCCTTGAACGCTGGGAGAACGCTTAATTTCTCCTTCCACAAATGCTTCTGCAATGGCCCCTAATTCTGGAATTCTGGCCGAAAAATTCTCCCAAGTTTCTTGTTTTGCTTGAAAGCGCATTGTTGAAAAGCGATCGCTAATTACTGCTACCCTTTGGGCATGAGTACTTTTACCAGGTGCGACATCTTCAATCAATCTTAAATCTAGTAGGGCATTTCCTTCTCCAGAAATACCTTCGTTTAGTTTCACTACTATTTTTTGTAATGTCGGTTGGCGTTCCCACAAATCAGTAGCGGCTTCTGCTAAATCGCTGTGATGCCATACTTTTTCGCTTCCATCTGGATGTGGTACTGCACTTTCACTAAAAATTTGCCGACTACCACTTTTTGTTCCCCAAATCTGCAAATCTGGCGCAGCAGCATACAGTGGTATGCCCAATTTTACAGATAATTCGCCTTCAAAAACCGACGAATTATAGCAGATCATAAATGATTTATCTAACCTCAACGCTTGACGAATTCGTTCTAATAAACGGGGGCGTTCTAAAATTTTTTGGCTGAGGGGTTTTAGAGAGGAATCGTAAGTAGAAAGTAGCAGCAAGCGATTGCGAGCGTGAGAAAAGGGGATTCCTGGCAAAAGTTGTAGATAATAATCAATGATACTGGGATGCAATGGTACTGACGTGACATAAATCAGTCTAGTACGGGGATTCCGCAAGCGAATCAAAGAAAATAGTAATCTTTCTTCATAATGTTCGCAGCCTTCGATTTTTTGGAGTTCCCGCTGGTCAATACTCAAAGAAGGAATAATTACAATATCAGCTTCACTATTATCAAATAGCTCGATAGTTTTCCAGCGATCGCGTAGAGTTGATTGCAGATGGCGAAACTTATCAATCTGCTGTAATTCAGAAACATCTAGTGTTGCCATAATATCTACCTATCGCGATCTAAAAACTACTTTAGTGTGCTGGTACATCCTCAGTCACTTCTTTAACAAGTTACTCATTTGCCAAAAATTAAATAATATTAATTTTCTGCAACAAATGAGTATCATGAAAAATTGTTTCACCAAATTAGAGAAACTTGACAAAAAATACTATAAAGTTTTGCGGAAATACCAGCTTAAATTAATATTAACGAAAATGCAAAGCAATATAGTGCGTATTTTGGCATTTATCAAGCTATTGAGAGCTAATTACTACAAGTTTCTTAACTTGTCCAAGGCATTGTTGTACATTGTTGACCAACAACAGTGTCTAGAGAAAAGTCATTTATCAGCGTAATAGCTTATTAGGGACTTCCGAGTCAAAAAATATTCCATAGAAGATTGTTGAGTGTTGCTCGTTAACTGTCAACCGTCAACGGTCAAAAGTCAAGGACTTTAAGTGGAATAATTTATTTTTTGGACTTCCCTTATTTGAGTTGATTTTATGTCTTAAGGTTGAGATCGTTTCAACTTGCTTTATCTCTAGAGGATGATAAAGTCTTGGACAATACATAGTTTACTTAAATACAGAACATGAGAGTTCTGTACTAGTTTTTCGTGGTCAGGTGAATAACTTGTGTCAGGTGTGAGGACAAAACAGGCAAGCCCCGCACTGTTATTATTAACAAGTACGTTTGGTAAGCATTCGGGGTATAAAAACCCAAAATTGCAAATGGCAAGTGGGAGCCAAAGCAAAAAGTAAACCTTGGATGGAATATTCTATCCAAGGTTTACTTTTAAAAATCAGGAAATTTGAAGAAGAATTCAGAATTCAGGAGTCAGAATAAAGACGCTCTCTACGAGACGCTACGCGTAGCTTGCTTCCCCGGAGGGGTACGCGGACACGGCTTAGCTGCGCTATCAGTCGGGGATTCAGACCCGCGACTGATTAAAGACCACCAAATTTTCAATTTGGTGGGGGTGCAAAAACGCCGATTATTCAGACGCTCCTACGTCGCTCTAAGCGAAGCCATACCGCAGGCTTTACGCTGCGCTATCCGCCAGTCATACAGAATACCTAACTGAATTCTGACGACTGACTCCTGAATTTTGTTTGATAAAAACAACAATAATTACTAATACAATGCCCAATGCCCAATGCCTAATGACTAATGACTAATGACTAATGACTAGTCTGAAAGATACCCTAATTTTCTTCCATTTGGGAGAGGATTTGATGTTTACAGATTGGTAATATATTTATCAGCAAACGTTTAAGAAAAAATAACTATCTCTATGGCATCTCCAAAACCATTGCATGGTACAGAACTAGTAGATTGTGCTAGAGCAAATGCCAAGCAAGGAATTGAAACTGCTGCTTATCAATGTGGCTATGGTGAAGATCTCAACAAATTTGCACAAGAACTCAGGCAAGCTTGTGAAGAAATGAATTTGCAAGTCAAGGAACTCAGCGAACTGATTACGGAACAGGATTTAATATTGCAATTGGGTACTGGCGAAATCATTGCTCCAGATACGCCATCAGAATTATAAAATTTAACAGTTAAAGGTTAGAAGTTAAAAGTTAGGAGTTAAAAGTTAGGAGTTAGGAGTTAAAAATTAGGAGTTAGGAGTTAAAAGTTAAGAGTAAAAAATAAGAGTTAAAAAAATTCACCTCTTGAGTTCTATCAGCAGTCAAGAGTTAAGAATTAAAAAATTTCACCTCCAAACTCCTCACTCCAAACTCATAACTCCTCACTCCAAACTCATAACTCCTGACTCCTAATTCCTAACTCCTAACTTTTAATTGATAATTCATAACTTATATTTTTAAAATTATCCGCGCTAAGTTGAAGTAAATCAAAACGCCGAGTACATCAACTGCTGTGGTGATAAATGGTGCTGACATTAATGCCGGATCTAAACGCAGGAAACGAAATAAAAATGGCAGTGCTGAACCGGAGACGGAAGCTAAAATAGAAATAGCTACTAGACTAGTGCCTACAGCGATCGCTACTTCTAATCGTCCTTGCAAAAAGTAAGCCCAGACAGTGGCAATGGTACCTAACATTCCTCCTAGTAAAGCACCTGCGATCGCCTCCCGTCCAATTACCTGCAATGAACCAAGCGATCGAATTTCGTCGGTGTTCATCCCCCGAATTACCACTGTGGAAGACTGGGCACCCACATTACCACCAGTACCAGTAAGTAAGGGAATAAATGCTGTCAGTGCTACCACTTTTGCTAAGATGTCTTCTTGGGATTTAATAATCGTTCCCGTGACAGTGTTGGTCAAAAGTAAAACCAATAACCATAAAACCCGCTTGCGAGCAACTTCTAATAAATCCATCTGAAAATAGTTGTCGCCTCCAGATTGCACGCCACCACCCAAGGCATAGATATCTTCGGTGGTTTCTTGTTGCAAAATATCAATTACATCATCAACAGTGACAATACCTACTAGACGCTGTTCTCGATCTACCACAGGCACAGCCAAAAAATCATATCTTTGGATTAATCTGGCAACTTCTTCCTGGTCTGTATCGGTGTTGATAAACACTACATCACGCGTCATGATTTCACCGATAATTTCTTCTGGCTGGGATGTTACCAATTCTCGCAACGATACAATTCCCGTTAACCGCCTTGCTACATCAGTGACATAAAGATAATAAATCATTTCACTGGCATTAGATAAGTTGCGAATTCGCTCTAGGGCTTGAGATACTGTCAAGTTTTCTTTGAGCGAAATGAACTCTAGAGTCATAATTCGCCCAGCAGTATCAGCCTCATAACCCAATAACAGGGCTGTAGCTTGGCGTTCTGCTGGACTTAGTTGTTCTAAGAGGCGATTAACGACTTTTGCCGGTAACTCATCAAATAACCTGGCTCGGTCATCTGACGACATTTGATCGACAATATCCCGGACTTCTTGACTTTTAAGTTCTTCGATTAATCGTTCTTGAACAGTGTAGTCAAGATACTCATAAACCTCGATAGCTTCATCCTTAGAAAGCAAGCGAAAAGCCAAAGCGTGCATCGCTTCTGGCAAACCCTCAATTGCCTCGGCAATATCCGCAGGCTGTACAGGTACGAGAATAGCTTTTGCTCCCTGCAAGTCGCCTGCTTCTAGGAGCATTTGTAGCTGAGTCCGCACCAAATCCCGCAATTCCCTGCGTGAGACATTCTGGAGGGTAGAGTTTAAATTATTTGTCTCAGTCAAAGTTCACTTTCCTCAGCCAGTTTGAACAAGGTTGCTGCCACTAGTCTAGGGGAAAGTGGGGATACAGAACCTCAAACTTGTGATTTTTCCCAACATCAACTAATTAGACTTCTTGTAGAAGTGGGGAAAAGGGGAAGGGGGGGCCCCCTC
>NZ_JACKZU010000252.1:0-11916 GCF_014222165.1 Nostoc sp. 2RC | reverse complement strand
AACATAGTGTTTATACTTAAAATTATTAAGATATTATTAATAAATAGTGAACCGTTCAAACTGCCTATGGAAATTGATTGCCAAATCTAACCTTAGACTGATGCAAAAACAGCGCATTTAAGAATATTCCTTAAGTGTTAAGACTATTTAACACCAGCAAACAAATGCTGAACTGCAAACGAACAGAGCATTAATTGTCTATCAGCAGCAGAAATTAATAATTTTGGAATATTCTCAAGGGAAGTTACGTATATTTACCTACAAAATTAAAAAAATACTTTTTTAAGGGAAAAACTAGTAAATTTACTGAAGATTATGAAAATTCACTTGGGAATCACAAAATGTATGATATTTTGTATAGGCGCTTACATCCTAATCCCAAAAATTGTGGGTTACGTAGGTGTATTCAGTACTGCAAGTGCTACCAGTCTGAACTCTAATGGCAGCAACACCTTGATTGCCCGGAAAGTCAATTATCCAGATTTAAAAAACACATATATACCGCCAAATTATGGTGGGCCTGACAGCCAACATGGTAGTGGTACTCGTTAAATTGGGCATGGGGCATTGGGTATGGGGAAAGGGAAAGGGGAAAGGGGGAAAGGGGAAAGATTAAATTTATTCCTTTTCCCTTTTCCCGGTTGGTGAGCTTGTCGAACCATTAACCTTTTCCCCTACCTTCTGTGCCCCTCATCTCCCCATGCCCCATGCCCTATGCCCTATGCCCTATGCCCATCATCCAATACTGAAGATTTCCACCAGTGGTTTGTTTGTACAAGTGTGTGGACTTGCCAATGTGAATTTGGTTGAGGATAATCTAGGCGATAATGTCCGCCGCGGCTTTCAGTTCTAAAAGCGGCACTTTTGAGAATTAAATGGGCTACATCCAATAAATTGCGGGTTTCTGCCCAAAGTCGCAATTGGGCTTCCACATTTGGTAAATCGAGACTAGCTGGTTCTGCTGGATGTAAAGCTAACAGAAATTGAGTTAAAGGCAAAGCAGCTAAATCTTGTTGCCAAGATTCTACGGTGGCGATCGCACTTTCTAATCCTGACTGTTCGCGGCAGATACCAGCATGTTGCCACACTAAGCGCGGTAATTTCTCCCTGAGGGTTTCTAGTTGTGTTTGCTGAGTTTGCCACTCGCTGGCATTAGCAGTAAATTTCCTGAATGGGAATATCGGTGTTTCTGAGGGTTGCCCAATATCTGCCAATTCAATATTAGCCATCTGGGCACCGAAGACAATACATTCTAGTAGGGAATTACTGGCAAGGCGATTTGCCCCATGTACTCCAGTACTGGCTGTTTCACCCACTGCGTATACACCAGGAATATTTGTGTGATTCATTAAATCTGTTACAATGCCACCCATCCAGTAATGGGCCGCAGGGGCTACAGGAATTGGTTCGTTGAAGACATCGATACCCCAATGCTGACAAACTTTAACGATGTTGGGAAAGCGATGACGAATCTTGTCGGCGGGAATGGGGCGCATATCCAACCACACATGGGCAGTGGCAGGGTCGAGGGCGGTACGTTGTAAATGGCTAAAAATTGCTCTACTAACAACATCTCTGGGAGCGAGTTCTCCGGCTGGGTCGTAGTCAAAGGCAAAACGCCGCCCTTCGTTATCGATGAGGTGTGCCCCTTCGCCACGTACAGCTTCGCTAATTAAAAAGCGATCGGCACCGGGTTTGGTGAGGGCTGTGGGATGGAATTGAATAAATTCTAAATCGCGGAGGATAGCGCCAGCACGAGCGGCGATCGCTACACCATCACCCGTACTCACAGCAGGGTTAGTGGTTTGGGCAAATACCTGACCGCCGCCACCAGTTGCCAACACCACAGCACCAGCTCTCACCCATGTAATTTTACCTTGATAAAACAGGCTAATTCCCTGACAGCGCTGGCTTTGGGGTTCAATCCATAAACTCAAAGCCAAAGCTTGCTGGATGACTTGAATATTTTGCCGACGGAGAACTTGGGCTGTGAGGGTGGTGGTAACTTCTCGTCCTGTGGTGTCGGCGGCGTGGAGAACCCGATGGCGAGAATGGGCGGCTTCCAAAGTTAAAGCCAAAGCTTTACCGTGACGGTCAAAAGCAACCCCCAAGTCAACCAAAGACTGAATACAGCTAGGGGCGTGTCGGGCGAGGAATTCCACAGCAAAGCGATCGCATAAACCCGCACCTGCCCGCATTGTATCTTCAATATGCAGCGTGGGAGAATCTTCTGGAGCTACTGCTGCGGCAATACCACCTTGTGCCCAATCACTGGCGGACAAAGCCACAGTTTCTTTAGTAATCAAGCCCACTCGTAAAGACTCTGGTAGACATAGCGCTGTGTAGAGTCCAGCAGCACCAGCACCCACTACTAAAACATCAAATTGGCTAGGAATATCTATCTGAGGCAAAGTAATAAATAAGTTAGAAGTGAGGAGTCAAGAGTGAGGAATCAAGAGTGAGGAGTGAGGAGTGAGGAGTGAGGAGTGAGGAGTTTTGTGTTTTCAACTCATAACTCCCAACTCATAACTCATAACTCCTAACTCATAACCCACAACTTCTAACTCCTAACTCCTAACTCATAATTTTGTCCCACTCCCTGGAATTAGGAGTGGGCTACTATTTGCTACGTTAACTCGAATGTGCAGTTATCTGTAGATGCCATTGTTAAACCGATCGTCTCCCTCGATAAAGGCAGATTCTGGTTCTGTGACGGCGAAGTTGTCGAAGTTGGCTTGCAGGGTTTGTTTTTGGCGATCGCTCAATCCTTCAATGTTCAATACATCCTCTACACTCTTGTAGGGAGCATTTTTGATGATGAGTCGCGCAAGGGTGGGATAAAGCCCTGGATACTGTTGAAATGCTCGGACGTTGGTATTATTTAAATCAATTTTTTTACCGAAATCCGTTGCTAACTTTCTGTCTGCGCTATTCTGCCGTTCAATTGCCAAAACTGGCACTTGGGGAAAAGCAAAACTGTTGAAACTAGCAGCTTGGGCTATTTGAGTTGTTCCCAACCATCCCCAGCAACCAAGTAACAAACTAAACACTGTTAATAAACGCACCAATCCTTTCACGATTTTTGTACCTCTTTCCATCAAACAGAAATAAAATTTTTAAGCTAGCATCTGTCAGCGGTCATGAGTCATTGGTCATTTGTTGCAGAACAAAGGACAAAGGACAAAGGCCAAAACCTGATAGCTTAATCAACACAGCAGTCATCAGAAACTAATATACAGCGTATTAATATCCACAATATTTACTGTTACTGGGTTTGACTGTACTTTTGGTAAAATTTTTGCCAGCCCTCAGCAGCTTGCTTCAGCCGCAAAAGCGTTGTATTTACAGAATACGGTATCATTCCCGCTTCCATAAAATCTTTTTGGCTGGCTGATTCTACATGCCAAATAGATAGAGATTTTGGCATGTCTAACGCCGAAAACTCCAGTCAAGGCGGCTTTAGGCTGTCGGGCAATTATTGTAATATTTCTTAACTAAATTCACAAAATTTCCAAATTTCCCAACTTCATCTCCCCAGAGCTAGAATTACCCTTGAGAACGCAGATTAGTGTGAATTTTGTCATATATTTAGGCTGCGATCGCTGCGAACAAAAATAAGCTATCTACCAAAATTGTGCTTAAAACTGCGCCGCCAAAGGCATACCAGTGTCTCTCAACTCTACCTAAAGATAAAATTCCCACTAGTAATAATACTGAAGCGAGAATTATCGCCCAAGCTTCTCCCGAAGGTGTTTCTACTTGGATTAAAGCATTTTGTAAAATTTTTGACGTGCTATTTACATCTGCAATCATGATTTGTCGCCAATAGGGCATCAAATCCACAATATAAAAATATACGTCAGTTAATACTGTACCGAACAAGGAACCCAAATAAAACCAATTACCCACCTTGCCCCAATTTTTTGCCAAACACCAACAAGCAAATGGCAAGCCGATAGATTCCACCGGCAGATGCCATAATGGTTCCCAACGTAACCAACCCCAGTAAATCGCTCCTGCTAACCAACTCCAGCTAAAGCCAAACAACAAATCTCCCCAGACATAGGTTGCAGGACGTGACATTAATTTCAAACTAAGCCACACCCAAAATCCGGTCAGCGCTAAACTCAAACTAGGTAGCGATCGCACTATTGGCGCTTCTATAAATACTGGCACTGATACCAAAAATACCGCCGCCGCAAATACCAACCATGTTTGTCGAGCAGAAATCGATAAAGGCAAAGAGGGAGAAGATGATAGTGTAGATTCCAATTTTTTGACATCCCTGTGCTTGATGTTAGACAGATCCAACTCGGCATCCAGGGAAGGAATAGAAGCGGTGTAGGAAGATAATGTGTTATTAACCAACGTTTTTAATATTTGTTACTAAACTTTACCTTATTTAAGATATCACACTTTAAAATCCCCCCCCAGGGCATTTAAATTATACTCAAATTTAGCATCGTGGAAGGGGATGAGGGGGATGTAGCTTTAGCTTTTCTTTCAGAGACGCTAGCGCGAACCCGCAGGGTGGGGGACAAGGTGGACAAAGAAAACAAGGAAGAATTTTCTCCCTCTCTCTTTAGTAGTCCGCTTTCGTGACTTGGCTCTTTAAAGGGTAAAGGGGAAAGGTTTTAAATCCCTTACCCCTTCCCCTTTACCCTTTTCCCAGTCCAAACCCAGCAAAGTTGACTTGCCAGACTATTAGTTGGGTAAATATTAAAGTTTGATGAATTCCTAAAATTGCGTTGACTTATTGAGATTGGTGTAAGAACATGGTCAGCGTCTTAGATAGTGTTATCCATCACTAAAATTGAATTTTCTAGAAGATTAGGTGCAGCTAAAAGTATATAAAGTAACACTGTTACTTAAAGAATGTTTGTTCTCTTTTTTAGAAGTAGGAGAAAGGTATTATGGAGTTTCTTGAAGCTTTTATTTTAGGTATTGTTCAAGGTATTACAGAGTTTTTACCAATCAGTAGCACTGCACATTTGCTAATTGTCACTAAGGTATTTGGTTGGAAAGAACTAGGATCTAAAGATTTTGTCGATGCCATTCAATTTGGCAGTGTGATTGCAATTTTGGGGTACTTTTGGTCGTTGATTTCTAGTATTGTTAAAGGTGGAATTGAAGCTGTAAAACAAAAAGACTGGGAACGGGAGGAATGGAAAATTCTGGTAGGTATTGCAGTGGGAACACTACCTGCTTTAATTGTCGGCTTTCTTTTGAAAGATATTATCCCTGAGAGTGCCTTAATTATTGCCATCATGTCAATTATCATGGCACTTTTACTTGGTTTAGCAGAAAAAATCGGTACTCGCAAGCGAGGTTTTGAGTCATTGCAGATTCGGGATGGTATTTTAGTGGGATTAGGACAAACCCTTGCTTTAATTCCTGGTGTTTCTCGTTCTGGCTCCACGTTGACAACTGCGTTATTTTTAGGATTAGAACGTGCGACAGCGGCAAAATTTTCTTTTTTATTAGGGTTTCCCACTTTGACAATTGCAACCTTATATAAGAGTCTGAAAATTTTCAAATTATTTCAAGCCCAACAGTTACCAGATAACATTGTTGCATTGTTAATTGTAGGAATTATTTCAACCTTTATATTTTCCTATCTATCAATTGCATTCTTAATCAAATACTTAGCAACTAAAAATACAATGATTTTCGTTTGGTATAGATTAGCATTCGGCAGTGCTATCTTACTAGCGATCGCAGCAGGTTGGCAAGGATAAATTACATAATAGTCATTAGTCATTGGTCATTGGTCATTAGTCCAATGCCCAATGCCCCATACTTCTGTGCGAGAGGCTGCGCCAACGACTACGCTCAGTACAAGTGCCCAATGCCCCATGCCCAATGCCCCATGCCCATACCCATGTCTACTATTCAACCAGCCCGCATTACCAGAGTACTACCTGATTCTATAGCCGCAGAGATTGGTTTTGAAGTGGGGGATGCCATCGTTGCAATTAACGGTACGCGTCCCCGTGATTTAATTGACTATCAATTTTTATGTGCTGATGAAGTTTTAGAACTAGAAGTTTTAGACGTTACTGGTAAAACACATCATATTGAAATCGAAAAAGACTACGACGAAGACTTGGGGCTGGAATTTGAAACAGCCCTATTTGATGGCTTAATTCAGTGCAATAATCGGTGTCCGTTTTGCTTTATCGACCAACAGCCACCAGGTAAACGTTCTAGTTTGTATTTGAAAGACGACGATTATCGTCTGAGCTTTTTGTACGGTTCTTATCTTACCCTCACCAATCTACCAGAAAAAGAATGGCGACGCATCGAACAAATGCGTTTGTCTCCGTTGTATGTTTCCGTTCATGCCACGGAGGCTGAAGTCAGAACTAAATTACTCAAAAATCCCCGTGCGGGACAAATCTTGCAACAAATCAAGTGGTTTCAAGAAAGGCGACTACAAATTCACGCCCAAGTGGTTGTTTGTCCCGGCATTAATGATGGCCAACATCTCGAACGAACTCTTAAAGATTTAGCTTCCTTTCATACTGGTGAAGTGCCTACGGTGGCGTCAGTGGCGGTTGTACCAGTTGGGTTGACACGATTTCGTCCCCAAGAAGATGAACTTATACCTGTAACTAGGGAAAAAGCTAAAGAAGTGATTTCGCAAGTCAAAATGCTTTCCCAACAATTTCGCCAAAAATTTGGTTCCAGCGTTGCTTGGTTAGCTGATGAATGGTTTTTGATTGCAGGTGAAGAATTACCAAGCGAATCAGAATATGAAGAATATCCTCAAATTGATAACGGTGTTGGTTCAATTCAGTTATTTATCAAAGAATTTGCCACCGTTGCCGCAGAATTACTACCTGCAAAAGTCTATCCCCAGAGAAAGTTTACTTGGGTAGTGGGTAACACCGTTGAAAAAGCATTCCAACCAATTTTGAAGCGTTTAAATTCGGTTGAAGGTTTAGAAGTAAATATGCGTGCTTTATCTAGTGATTACTGGGGGCAAGATATTAGTGTCACAGGATTGTTAACAGGTCATGACTTGCTGTTAAATTTAGCAGGACAAGATTTAGGCGATGGAATTTTGCTGCCAAAGGTGATGTTAAAGCACGGTGAGTTGGTATTTCTAGATGATATGAGCGTTGCAGAATTAGCAAGTAAATTGAAGATAAATATCTTACCTGTGGCTGGAGTTGAAGATTTAATTAATGCCTGCGTTGCTGATAGCGAAATTTAGAAGTAAAGCAAGTTTTACAGCTAGTTAACAAACCATAATTGTGTACTTTACTTGCTTTGAAAAGTGTCCTTAGTTATTTTTGTTAACTCTTTAGCCTATACAATTTAACAAGATTGTGCAACTTCTATGAGTTAGCCTTTGGAAAAAATAATTTTTTGCCTAGCCTTTTGATGTCTTGTGGTGTAGACTGTAAATCAATAGGTAAATAAAGCAATCGCGTGCAGATAATTACGCTAGTCAGCTAAACAATGCTAACTAGTTGATGATTTTGAATTTTGGATTTTTGACTTATTTCATTCACCAGGGTCAATTATCAGCCAAAAAAATCTAAAATTCTGAATCACAAGCAAAACGAGCTTAATTCATTACCCTTTTTAAGCCACTTGCCTCAATAGAATTGAGAGCAAGCAGTCCACAAACTGTACGTGTTTGTGTGGTCAATTTTTAAATAGATAGCTTCTTTGGTTAGTCATATTTAGGCTATCCCTCTAAATACGAAGTTTCATCCATTGAGTGACCTCATTAAGGGACTTACAAGTAAAAAAAGATTCCATTGCAATTGTTGACTGTTCACAGTTAACAATCAACAGTCAAAGCTTTAACTGGAATAATTTATTTTTGCAATTCCCTAAGTTTACCTAGTCCAAGCTTGTGGACTAAAAACTCATTTTTTTGCATCCAAAAATTTGGGTGTGAAATAGCAAGTTTACAAATGTGGGTTTGCAAACTTGCTGCACACTTTTACGTTGGATTAAATGCGATGACTGATTTTAACTTCATCTTAACTATCTGTATTGTAGCGGTAGTCTATCTATCTAGCATTTATCTCTGGATAGAGTTTTCTCAAAACTCAAATGATTAATTGGATAGATAAAACAACCGTAAAAATTCAGAAGTAAGCAGTTAGAATCCAGCTTGGAATTGAAAAATCAAGGATGCTATGAATTCTCAATTTTTCTCTTGATTATGAAGCTTGAATTTGAAAGTCGTCTCAATTCAGTATTTTGGATTCTGACTGCTTCTCAATAATTTGGAATCGATAATAACCCTCTAAGCGTTCGTGCTTGACGCTGCGTTTACGTCATGGACTGCGCTCCATAACGTAATTTTACCCTGCAATTTCAGTTATGAGCTTGAAATAATGACACTACACATTTTTATGTTTTCATTGATGAATCAAGAGACTTTTACTCATTTAATTAAAAATTACGAATTAGTAATTATTTGGTTAAAAGTTGAGCTAGATATGCTAAGTAATCTTGTATTCTCACTTGTTGTTCATAGGACTGTGAGTGTAAATTGATAATAGTAACGTCATTGGTCATTTGTTCTTATAACCACAAATGACCAATGACTAATGATCAATGACTAACACCAATTAGAGAAATGTTGAGTTTTTTATCAGAAATCACTACAAACCGAGAACTACAAATTGGATTTATGGGTTTGGTAGTTGGATTTTGTATATTTATCTTTGGTAGTCTCATGATTTCGTCGTTAAATTTACTAGTGAAGCAATTGAATTTGCTGCCAATTAATGATTTATACCAAAAATTAATTAAGCCAAATCAAGACTTATTAATTGTGGTAGTTGTCATTGCAAATTTGGAGTTAGTTGTATCTTTATTACCACAGAATAGTTGGACAAATCCACTAGAAATTTTTGTGAGTTTGGCTTTGGCGATCGCTGTTAGTTGGTTAGGGTCAAAAATCTTTCAAAAATTCTTTGATTTTTATTTATTAAATGCTGCATTTAAAAGTGGGCAAAAAATCAGTGGTGAGCTACTCATTCTCTTCAAATGGGTCGCTAATTTGATGATTATTTGTTTAGCAATTATTATTTATGCTCAAACACATCAAATTAATCTTTTAGGACTATTAGCGAGTTTAGGAATCGGTGGTTTAGCAGTAGCCTTTGCTGCTCAAAAAACCTTAGAACAAATTTTAGGTGGCATTGTTCTATATTTAGATCGCCCCTTTGTGATTGATGATTATATTGGTCTTCCTGATGGTACTTTTGGGCGAGTTGAATCAATAGGATTAAGGTCTACTAGAATTAGAACATCTGGTAAGGGAACTCTCATGATAGTTCCGAATAGTTCTCTGACTCAAGTGAATATTGAGAACTTTACTGGTGCAAAAAAAGTCATGTCTATTTTATATTTGACCTTTGAAAAAAACCTGAGTAGTGAAGAACGAGCTTTAATTCGTCAGGTTATTCTAGATAGTACAAATGGGATATTTGGCATTGATTCCCGGAATACAGAAGTCACTTTTAAAGCTATTAATCATTTATCAGATCCAGAAACAACCCAAGCACAAGTTACTTTCTTTATCTTAGGTTCTGGAGATGTATCAATGGAATTACGCCGTCAATTACTAAATATGGCGACTCAAAGCATTACTGAGTGTTTACAAGAATATGGTATTGCCTTTGATATCCAAGAACCAACCATTTATGTTGACTCGCCCATTACCATTTAAAACTGATGAAAAATATTTCACAAATAATTCTGGAATTTTTACAACGTGATAGCACAATATCGGCATTGTCAAGTTTTGGAGTATTTCTAATTTTTGTTCTCCTGTCTTTACTAATAGGACGATATACTCCGACGTTCTTGCGAATTATCATTCGACGTTTTGCACCACAGCAAGTTGCTAGTATTTATAATAATTTAATCGATCCAATTAGAAATTTATTTAGAATCGCAGGCAGTTTAATTCTCATTTCCTTTTCTTTAGCCTGGATTATCGAATATAAATCGATCTATAAATTTCTTTCGACAATTATGGATTTAGCTGTAATTGTTAGCTTAGCATGGCTGTCTTCTCGCTTATTCCGACAGTTTATTCGAGCCTATGGAATTGAGCTAGTGCGTAAGTTTGGTAGAGAAGTAGATGAGTTACTTTTAGTCTTTGAAACCCTCGCCAATGTGATTATTGGATTTATTGCTGTTTTAGCCTTTGCTCAAAGTCAAGAATTTAATTTAATTGGGTTATTAACTGGGTTAGGAATTGGGGGATTAGCTGTAGCTTTTGCCGCTCAAAAAACTTTAGAACAATTGTTAGGAACAATAGTTTTATATTTAGATCGTCCCTTTGTTCCTGGAGAATATATTCGATTACAAAAATCTCAACAAATTCCTGAAGGTTTATTTGGAAGAGTCGAGTCAATTGGTATTCGCTCCACTAAAATTCGCACGGCGGCTAAAAGTACTTTATCTATTATTCCCAATTCTATATTGGCGAACTTAGAAATTGAAAATATTACCCGTGGAAAGAAGGTTATGGTTTTACTTTACCTTGATTTTTTAGAGCTACTGCAAGAACGAGAACAAGCTTTAGTGGAACAGGTAATTATTGAAAGTACTAATTCTTTATTTGGTATCGATCCAGGCAGCACTAATATTAGTTTTTTAAATCATAATGAAGAACAAAAAATCACTCGCACAAGAATAACATTCTTTATTTTGGGTTCCAGTGAAAATTCCCTACAATTACGCAAGCGTCTCTTAGAATTGGCAAATGAAAAAATCTCTAAACAGCTGTTTAAGAATGGAATTAAATTCACAATGCAAGAACCAACAATTTATGTAGAATCCCCTGTAACTATTTGAATATTCTTCTTGGCGCTGTTGATGATTTTTGATAGACTAGATTAACTAAGCTTATTCGCTAGGTAGCTTTACGAATACTCTGTTACTTACTAATGAATTATGATTAATAAGTGAATTAATCAATAATTACGTAAGGAGTGACTGGTGAAGCATCCGCAAAAGCGAAAATATCCTAATTTAGAAATTAAAGAAGCTAAAAATTTATCAATTTTAGGTTTAGAAATTTTACTTTTAAATTTATTTAATATTTTACCAGTAAAAGCGGCAACAGAAGAACCTGTATTGAGCATAGTGCATAGCCAAGAAAATGCAAATCAATGGACAGGGATAACAGACCGCCTACAAACAATAGGTGTGAAATATTGTGTAATTTCTCTAGATAATGTAAGGAGTATGGGCGATTGGGGCGATCGCCGGATATTATTTTTGCCAAACATCGAAACATTAACCCCCACCCAAGCCATCGCCTTGGAAGAATGGATGAGCAAAGGAGGGCGTTTAATTGCCAGCGGCCCTGCGGGTAGTTTGTCAGCACCAGGAGTGCGCCAATTATTGCGATCGCTCTTAGGGGGTTATTGGGGTTTCAGCCTCAGTGACCTGGAAGAAATCAAACCTGCAAAAACCAAACTTCCCGGATGGGCAAATGAAACGGCACTCTTTGGCAAAGTCCGGGGTGGTGTTGTCATTCCCAACGATATGGGCGTGCAATCTCCTGCCATTTGGGATTCTCAGGATAATCCCGCCGCAGTAGTCACCACAGAACGTTCTACATTTTTGGGCTGGCGCTGGGGAACCGATACAGCCTCAGCAGCAGAATTAGATAGTGCTTGGTTAAAAACCACCGTCAATTACTATTTGACAGCACCAGCCCCATCAAATCGCATGAAAAAAATCGCAGGAGCTTCCGAAAGTTGTTCCACCACTGTGGCGACGGTAGAGAGACGGGAGGACACGGGGACGGGGGGACGCAGGGACACGGCGATACAAAGAGAAGTTGTAGCACCGACTTCCGACGATGTGAACTTCAAAGGACAGATGCAACTTCCCCGCGTCTCCGCGTCTCCCCCTCCCCGTGTC
>NZ_JACKZU010000251.1:0-11958 GCF_014222165.1 Nostoc sp. 2RC | reverse complement strand
CCATCTCCCCATCTCCCCATCTCCCCATCTCCCTATGCCCCATTCGTAACATCCCTCCACTCCTAAAGCCAATTAAGTTCGGTTATCCGGCTAATTTTTAGCAACAGAAGAGGGGTTTTTGGCGTCACTATAGATGTAGTGAGTAATTTCAAGGAAGTTTAAAAATTTTTTTGGCAAAGGGACAGTTTTAAATTATAATTACAAGCTTTATCTTAAGATACTTTACTATCTACCTGATTTATCGTATTATAAAGCTAAGTAAAACTCATATCCACTTCGGATTTTTCAGTTACAGTTAGTAACTGTCCAAGAGAAGAATTCTCAAAAACAACCCAGCGTGCTTATAAAAGATTAAAAAATTTCAGGAAGGTAGGGGGAACCTATCTCAGGGGTTTACCGTCTTAACAACGGCTTTATCAATCGATCTCATTACTTTTGGTAGCTCCTAGTGTTCCGTGATCTGTGTACTACCTTTCTCAATTAACTTTAGTAAGAAAAAATACATTGTATTTACGGAGTAGAGGACAACGCACCAATGCCTACTGTCAATACCCAAACGGAAAACCTGAACACCAAATTCACGGCTGATATGGTGCGAACCTATCTGCGAGAAATTGGTCGCGTACCACTGCTAACCCGCGAACAAGAAATTGTCTATGGTAAGCAGGTGCAACAAATGATGACGCTAATTGACGCCAAAGAAGCTTTGGCGAAGAAATTGCGTCGGGAACCGAGTTTACCAGAGTGGGCTGACCATGTTCGCCAATCAGAAACCGAAGTGAAACAAACGGTAGCTCAAGGTAAGCGCGCCAAGCAAAAAATGATTGAAGCGAATTTACGCTTGGTGGTTGCCATCGCTAAGAAATATCAAAAGCGTAACATGGAATTTCTGGATTTGATCCAGGAAGGAACACTAGGATTAGAACGGGGTGTAGAGAAATTCGATCCCACAAGGGGTTATAAATTCTCAACCTACGCTTACTGGTGGATTCGCCAAGCGATTACCCGTGCGATCGCCCAACAAGGTCGTACTATTCGCTTACCGATTCACATTACCGAGAAGCTCAACAAAATCAAAAAAGTGCAGCGCGAGTTGGCTCAAACCCTGGGGCGATCGCCTACTCCAGCTGAAATTGCCAAAGAACTGGAACTAGAACCTGCTCAGATTCGTGAGTATTTGAATATGGCGCGTCAACCAGTGTCTTTGGATGTGCGAGTCGGCGATAACCAAGATACAGAGTTACAGGAAATGCTCGAAGATGACGGCCCGTCACCAGAGTATTACACCAACCAAGAGTTCCTACGCCAAGACTTAAACAACTTGCTAGCAGAACTAACTCCCCAACAGCGCGAAGTTTTAGCCTTACGCTTTGGTTTAGAGGATGGTAACGAAATGTCATTGGCGAAAGTTGGTGAGAGATTGAATCTCAGCCGCGAACGCGTCCGCCAGTTGGAGCATCAAGCTTTGGCTCATTTACGTCGCCGTCGTGGCAATGTTAAAGAATACATCGCTAGCTAAAACCATCAGACGCAAAAATTTGCGTCTCCACACCACCTTGGTGAAGCGCCTCCTGAATTCAGGAGGCGATTTTTTTTAGAGAAGAGACGTTGTCATGCAACATCTCTAAAAAATCGAACACCATTGCCATATTTATACTTATATAAGTATGATAAAAATATCATTTATTAGTACTTACAAGTAAAAAAAGATTCCATTGTTATTGTTGACTGTTGACGGTTCGCAATTAACACTCAACACTTCAGGGAACTCCAAAAAATAAATTGTTCAGATTTAGGTCGTTGACTATTCACTGTTGACTGTCAACGGTCAACGGTCTTCTGTGGAATATTTTTTTACTTGGAAGTCCCTAAACCAAAATAATTTATTTCATTGGTAGTACTAGATTTAAAATTAACCTCACCCAATGGAATGAATCTGCTGGATGAATCATAAATAGTCTTAGTGATGGTAATCTAGGATTGTTAAGCTAAATTAAATAAAAATTTTAGTTTTTGAGAGTTTTGTTTTTCCGACAATAGAAATTAAGTCATTAGCAATCAAGACTTGATTATGATTTAAGTAAGTTCTGGAAAATGTAGTTAATTTTTTAACAGGAGAAGTAGGGTGCTTAACAACTTTCATCGGTTATTATCTCCCCGCCAGTGGGGAGTTTCCCTTGCGGGCTTAGGCTTACTTCTCGCGTTCGGCTGTATGAGCAACCAAAATGATGTTGTCTCAGTTAAAAACGCTCCATTTTCATCAGCTCGGATTCAAAGAAGCTCTGAAAATTCTCTTTTGTCAAGACTCAGACAAATTCGAGAACAGAGAAGTCAACAGCAAATAGCTGCTGCTGATGGAGAGATTTTTGGGGATAAAAACAAAAAAATAGCATCTACAACCACAAAGCTGGCTCCAGATGCTCAGTCTAGTACCAAAGGAGTAGGAGCTTTACCACGAGGGAATTTTCCGACAAAAGATGGAGTTTATCTTTACGGCCAATCGCCACAAGCAAATCAGATTGGTCAAGCTTACATCATATTTCAAAAGCAGCGAGACAGGGCCATCGGTGCTTTGTATATGCCCCAATCAGAGTTTAATTGTTTTCGGGGCACCCTCGACCAGTCGGGAGAGTTAGCGATGACGGTTCGTGGGTCATCTACCCAAGCGAGTGCTGATGAGTCTAATCAGGTAGCTACAAGCAATATATTGCCTAAGGTTAGTGAAGATGAGCTAAGTACCTATGCTTACTCAATAACTTTGCAAGACTTTTATCGATTAAATTCCATCGGTACTGGCGATCGCCGCGTATTACAAACGTGCAAATCATCTTTTAGTTAATACTCAATTCCTGGCTGCGCTTTTACACCTTGATCGCGGAACGGATGCTTAACTAGGGTCATCTCTGTTACTAAATCCGCACATTCGATTAAAGCAGCTGGCGCTCCTCGCCCTGTGAGAATAACGTGTTTATTAGCTGGTTTTTCTGCCAAACCTGCTAAAACTTCTTCCACTTCTAAATAAGCCATTTTCAAAGCGATATTGATTTCATCTAGTAACACAAGATGAAAATCTGGGTTGCGGATATATTCTAATGATTTTTGCCATGCGGCGCTAGCTTTATCAAGGTCGCGATCGCGGTCTTGAGTTTCCCAGGTAAAGCCTTCGCCCATTGCATGAAATTCGATTTGGTCTTCCCAATAACTAAAAACCCTTTTTTCTGAAGGTTCCCAGCTACCTTTAATGAATTGGACGATGGCTACTTTATATCCATGACCTAGCGATCGTAATACCATCCCCAAAGCCGCAGTAGTTTTACCCTTACCATTACCAGTATTTACAATAATTAATCCTTTTTCTGGTATTGCTTGTGCAATGCGCTTGTCTTGCACTTCTTTGCGTCGTTGCATCTTTTTGCGATACTGTTCCTCAGTCAGAGATGAGGACATGACTTCATCAATCAAACGCTCAATCTCTCGATCTTGGTTTAATTCCTGTGGGGTGTTGTTTGTCATTAATCGTGTGTACAAATAACTGTTAAATGTGTTGAAAATGAACAAAAATTATCTTGATTATCTGATTTAAATAAAATCAGATAATTCAATATGTCGAGTCAAATTACACGCAAAAATATTGACTCTGTGCTAGATATTGCGACTAACAGCACGCGGTTGGCTCCCCTAAGTGGATTTCAAAAATCAAATATCAGTCCTATATTGAACAAACAGATATGTAAAAATATATAATATACAAATTCAAGTTATTTTCTGAGTTAAATATTACTATTTTTAATAATTTAATTTAGTTAATAAAAATACTTTACTGAAGTTTGTATTAGCAAAGTGGTGGAAGATGGGTGTACTTTATAGCAGCACAAATAAATCTTCTAGAAATTTAATATAACACGACTAAATCATTTGTAAAATTTTAATGCTCAGGCTGTTGTTTGACTACAGTTGATAGTTAAGGGATTTTCAAGTAAAAAAATATTTCATTACTATTGTTGAGTGTTGACTGTTGACTGTTAACTGTGAACCGTCAACGCTTTAACCAGAATAATTTATTTTTTGCAGTTCCCTAACAGCCGCCATTGATATTTTGACAACTCAAATAGGATTGCTATATGAATAGTAACACTCGTTTACAGATGATTTTAACTGATACAGCTATTGATAGAGTATTACCTGCCATCGCTCAACTCAATTTACCTAACTGGTGGTTAGCCGGAGGTGCGGTTAGAAACACAGTTTGGCGTTCAATTTTTGGTGACCATTGTGGCTTAGGTATTAAAGATTTTGATATTGCTTTTTTTGATATGGAAGGAAATCGTTCCCAGGAACTAGCAGCTAAGGCAAATCTCACAGAACAATTTCCTGATGAGCAATTTGATATCAAAAATCAAGCTAGTTTTGCTCGTTGGCGTCTTGGGTCAAGACCCTACACTAGTACGGAAGATGGCATTACAAATTGGTTACATACTGCTACTGCTGTGGGAGTCCGACTCAACGCACAAGGTGAATGGGAATTTTTCACTCCCTACGGATTAGATGATTTATTTGATGGTATTATTCGACCGACACCAACACATACTTATAACATTGATGCCCACAATAAAGGGTCTGGGTTTTTACAAAAGTGTCCTGATCTGCGTTTGGCATAAAAGTGATACCAGTAGGGGTGTACAGCTGTACGCCCCTACCTTTATCATGAACTATTGTAGATTACTATAGTAATTATATTTAAGTTGTAAAAATTGATAATACAAAGTTAATTTTTTTTGTTTTCAAATTATCTAAGTAGTAACTTAATTACTTAATCAAATCAATATAGATTTATCGATAAAAAACACTAACAAATTCATTTTTAGATTGTTATAAATAGAATAGTTACATAGCAATCCTATTTCAGATGTGAACAATATCGGTGTGAACTATTGACTGTCAAAGGTTAACAGTCAACAACCCTAACACATAATATTTCACAAATTATTTGGGATTGCTATAGAAATCCAATCTTGTACTAGGTTTATCATTTACTAGCTGATATTTAAATAAGCTCTAGCGAAATCTGCAAGGATTTCAGTAAGTTTTTGAGCTAAATTTATCAGGCTAAACTTTAGCGTGCAAGAAAGTACAAGATGCGAAAAGTATAAAAATTAGGGGAGTCATCTTGTGGAAAAAAGAAGAGAAAACGGGCAAATTGTTGCCAAGGCTATTTCATTTTTGTTAAATCGTATAACTTTGATAGTGCTTGCTGTTGCTCTTGTCTTATTTATTGGAGGTAGGTTTGAAATAGCAAATGCAAGTCAACCTAATGCAGAATTGGACATTCAAAGATTAGCAAGTTGTTATGCTCTGGGAACTGACACCATTGGTACGGGAAATATTTTAGAAGGAAAGAAAATTTATCGGAATTGTTTTACTCAAGATGCAGTTTTCACTGTAGTTTTTCCTGATGGGGCAACCGAAACACGTATTGGAACAGATTCATGGGCAGATTTTGTTTATGCGATATTTCAACAAAATGGTTATCTAGCTACCCAACACTTGATGGGTTCGATAAACGTCTCATTTGAAAATAATAATAATAAAGCAACGATGATTGCTTATCTTCATGCCACTCATAAACGTTCAGAAACTAGCATTGATGTTGCGAATGGCACTTATGAAGATGAAGTCGTCAATAGAAATGGGCGTTGGAAAATCCGTAATCTAAATCTCAAACTGATTGACTTCTTAAATCTCAGTTCTCCAACAACTAATTCCTCAGCCGCTAATGCTCGAACCACTAATTCCTCAACTACCTTTGTTGTACCGAATATACCTCGCTTAAAGCAGTAATTGTTCAAACTTCATAAGGTAAAAGTAAAAAGTTAAAAAGTAAAAAAAAGATGAATTCAGTATTTCTTTTACTTTTTACTTTTTACGTTTTATACAGATATGTTTCAAATAGATGAAAACTGCTGTAAATCCATTAACGTATCGAAGGTAACTAAACACAGCTAACTAATTGCAATTTCTCCTTATTTATCTACCTGCAAGCTAATATCGATAATTTCATCGAAGCAGAAGTTACGGACTAAATTTGCCAAATTTTCTGCCAAGTGAGAATGAGTCGGCTCAATTTGTTGAATGAGTTGCAAAATTCGCTCAGCATCAACTTCAATGGCTGCTTGATTTAATTGTGCTATCCATTCAGCAGGCATCAGCTTAATTGCAGAGTTAATATCCAAGCTGGCAGGTTGAGCATTATTTAACTTTTTGTCTGTGAAATTTTCACGGCTTTCTTCTGCATAAATATAATCGACATCCAAATATTCAGCGATTTTTTCAAAAATGACCTGTTCTCGGAATGGCTTACGAACTAAGTCGTCACAACCTGCGGCTAAGATACTTGCTTGTTGTTCTTCAAAAGCGCTGGCAGTGAGGGCGATAATTACGGTACGGAAAGAGGACACAGGGACGCACTGGGGCACTGACGCACCGACATTGTCGCTCTTTGTGTCACCGCCTCTTTTAATCTCTGCATCTCTTCTTTCTCTGGCTCTAATTTCTTTAGTTGCGTCATAGCCGTTCATTACAGGCATTCGCATATCCATCCAAATTAAGTGGGGTTGCCAATTTTGCCAAATAGCGATTGCTTCCTGTCCATTATTAGCAATTTTGGTATTAAAACCAACACTACCAAGCAGTTGTACAATTAAATTGCAGTTTTCTTTGCGGTCATCCACCACCAAAATTCGGTAATCTGGTTGGTTTGGTGCTAGTTGAATCACCCGCCCTTTACTTAACTTGGGTGTAGCTTTTAAGGCTGCAACCAAATTCACTTGGATGTCAAAGCTAAAAATAGATCCTTGTCCAGGGGTGCTGGTAATGTGAATGTCACCTCCCAACAAGCGCACAAACTGGCGGCTAATGGTTAACCCCAACCCAGTGCCCTCCTTCGTTTGGATACCACTTGATGTCTGCACAAAAGGCTGAAACAAATTATCCATTTCTTGTTGTGCTATTCCCCGTCCGGTGTCTTCGATTTCAAAGATTAGGGATTGGGGCATTGGGCATGGGGAGTGAGGAGTGAGGAGTGAGGAGTTAAGAATATTCTCTAGTTCCCTTGTCCCCTCATCTCCTCCATCTCCCCATTTCCCCAACCTCACCCGCAAGGTTACGCCGCCAGTTTGAGTGAACTTAACAGCATTACCCAAAAGGTTAATTAGGATTTGGCGCAGTTTACCTTCATCTGTTTGGATGTAACGGGGGAGATTGGGGGACATTTCAAATTTGAGGAATAATTGCTTGGCTTGTGTCCGCACCTGGAACATTTCTTGTAATGTTTGCAACAAGAAATAAAGGTCGAAGTCTTCGGGGTTGAAAATAATTTGTCCGGCTTCAATTTTGGACATTTCCAAGACATCGTTAATCAAGTTGAGTAAGTGTTCTCCACTACGGTTAATGGTAGCTAGGGATTCACGTTGATTAGAGTTGAGGCTGGTGTCTCGTTCCATTAATTGGGAAAAGCCGAGAATTGCATTTAAGGGTGTGCGGAGTTCGTGACTCATGTTAGCCAAGAAAGCGCTTTTTGCTCGGTTGGCTGTTTCGGCGGCTTCTTTGGCAATTCTCAAAGCTTCTTCTGCTTGATGTCTGGCTCTACCAATGGCTATGATTTCACCAACCAGTTTCAAGAAATTAATATCTTCTTGATTCCAGGTTTTCGAGGAGCGAATCATGGCTGCACCGACAAATCCAACGACTTTGCCAGTATGAACCATCGGTACAGCCAGTAAAGATTGAAACGACATAGTTTCAAACAGTTGTCGCTCTGGTAGATGGGCTGGTAGTTCTTCCACACGAGAGATTTGGCGATGTTTACCACGGAGAATTGGCTCGTAGAAATACGGAAAAACTTCCACAGGCGAACCTCTGGCAATATCAATTAATGGTGAAACATGTTCGCTGCACCATTCATGAATTAGGTAAAATTCCTTTTGCTCGTTGGAACATTCAAAAATGCAACTGTGTTCGGCGTTAATAAATTCAGCGATCGCTTTGAGTGTAAAGTTAATTGCTGTTTCTAAATCTTGGTCAATAAATTGCCGAGAAATGCTGCTGATTAAAGTTTCCGCTTGAGTACGACGTTGCAGGGCTGCTTCTGCTAGTTTGCGATCGTTAATATCACGAGCTACACCCACAATTTGAAAGTTACCTTGGGCGTCTTGGGTGCGGGCTATATTAGCAGTTTGCCAAACCCAGCCCCCATTGCGATGTCTGCCACGAAACTCAGTATTGGAAATTCCTTCACCTGTTGCCAGAACTTTTTGAGCAACTTCTAGACATTTGGGCACATCATCGGGATGAGTAAATAATGCCAAGGAATTACCCTCGATTTCGCTAGGGGCAAATCCGGTGGTCTTTAAAATATTTGGGGAAATATAGTTGAAAGCTCCATCAGTATTCATCGCAAATAGCACATCATTTACCGTTTCTACGATGGTACGAAACTTTAATTCGCTTTGTTGTAAAGCGGCTTCTGCTTGTTTGCGTTCCAATTCAGCACCGGCACGGGCAGCAAAAATTTTCATAATTAGTTCTCGTCCGGGATCGGGCTGCATTGGTTTGACATCTATTACTGCTAGATGTCCAATAATTTCGCCGGATGAACTGGTAAGAGGAACGCCGAGAAAACTTTCGGCATTCATCCTGATTAAATCTGCATCTTCGGGGAAAGCGCCTTGCACTCCTTGGGGATAGTGACACATATTGCCTTGCAAGGTATGTTGACAAGGAGTACCGCGCAAATCATATTCCAAGTTGTCGCCAATATTTCCACAACACCAAAATGCCAAAGTGTGGACTTTGGTTTTTGGCTCATCATTAAATTCAGTGACTAGGGCATATTGGACTTGCAACACTTCGGCTAGGTAACGAACGCAGGAATTAAAGAATTCATCACCGGTTTTAGCTGCTGTGCCTTCAACAATTAAGCGTAAAGCTTGTTCTTGTTGTTTGCGGACGCTAATATCCGTAAACACGCAATCCAGACAAGATTCTTCTGAGTTGAGGCGCAGTGACAATAATAGCCAGACCACAGAACCATCGGGGCGACGCAATGGTAATTCATAATTGCATACTTCGCCATGTTCTTCTATCTGTTTTAAAATTATGGCGCGTTCGCTGGGATTGAGATAAAAATCTGTTGTCAAATAATTGCCAATTAAATCAGAAGCACAAGCAAAACCGACGATATGTGCGCCATGATCGTTAGCATCGAGAATTAATCCATCCTTTCGACGGGTGCGGAAAATTCCCACTTGGGAATTCTCAAAGATGTTGCGGTATTTCATTTCACTACGACGCAAGGCTTCTTCTGCTTGCTTGCGTTCTGTGATATCTCTTCCTACACCTGCGATCGCAATTTCACCACTGGAAGTATGAATTGTGGAAGTATTAAAGTTAAACCATCGCCAGCTACCATCTTTGTGTTGCAATCGCACTTCAATATCAGTGAGTTTTTCCCCGGTTATCGCCCTTTGTAAGCCGGTGGTGCTAGTTGGTAAATCTTCAGGATGGGTAAACTCTACCACTGAATGACCTTCGATTTCCTCCAAACTGTAACCCATGATTGCCGTTACATTCGGCGAGTGATAAGTAAAAATTCCCTGTGGTGAGAGAATAAATATCAAATCATTGGCATTTTCCACAATGCTGCGGAATTTTAACTCATTTTCTTGCAACGCTGCTTGGACGCGTTTGCGTTCTGTGGCATCGGTTCCCACCGAAAGAATTTCGACTAAGTTTCCTTGTTCATCTAAGATGGGTTTATTTGCCCAGACTATCCAAACGCGATCGCCATTTTTACACAAGTTCTCGTTTTCATTAAATAGATATTTTTCTGGGTGCAGGCAAATATCCACCATCAAAGCCTGCAAGTCCCGTCCAGAAGTTTCCGTTTCCGGAACAATTGTACCGACAACATTACGTCCTGTAATTTCATCTAAATCGAAACCAAAAAGTCTTTGACCGTAGTCATTCAAAAATATAACGTCACCATTGCCATCCCAACGCAGAATGATACAATTGGCAGTTTGTACCAAATCGCGATATTGTGCTTCACTTTGGCGCAAGGCTTCCTGAGTGCGTTTGCGAGCGGTAATATCCCGCACTATTGCTAAGATATGTGGCTTGCCATGATAAATACAAATCGTTCCTTTGACTTCCACATCGATTAAACTGCCATCTTTGCAGATATCAACTGCTTGTCCGTAAAATTGCTCGCCAGCTCGTGTTTTTTCTACAAACTCATTAAAAACACCATATGAATCTGGGTGAATATAAGCAGATGGATGCAAACCTATAAATTCTTCATAGCTATAGCCGTGCATCTGGTAAGCAGCAGGATTAATTTCAACGACTGTTTCAGTTTCGATTTCAGTAAGAAATAGTCCGTCATTGATAGCTTCAAAAATACTGCGGTATTCCAACTCACTTTGTCGCAGTGCTTCTTCTGCCCTATGGCGTTGAGTCACATCGCGGAAACTCCAAACTCTGCCAATAATTTGTTCGCCGACACGCTGAGGACAGGAGTAGCGCTCAAATATTCTGCCATCGCACAGTTCTAACCAGTCATGACTCACAACTTCCGGGTTTTGGTATAATTCCCCCACCCGTTGTAAAAATGCATCGGGGTCTTTTAACTGGTCTGCTAAATGCGCTAGTCGCCGGGGATGACTTGGTTCGCTCAAAAGTTCTGGTGGAATCGACCACATTTCTAAGAACTTTTGATTATAACTAGTGATATTACTAAAAGTATTGACTACTAAAATACCATCTTGAATTGATTCAAAGATAGTATTGAGCAAAGATAAAGAATTTTCTAGAGCCAGCTGGGTGTTTTTGCGCTCTGTAATATCCCGTCCCAAAACAAGCAAGGCCTTACGTCTACCATCCTGGTGAAACAAGGGAGCTTTAATCATATCTAAACTGCTCGTTGTGCCATCAGGTCGGGGTACAATTTCTTCTACCCGATGCACAGATCCCAGTTGCCAAGATTGTTCATCTGTTTCGCTGCAATGAAGTAAGGTATCGCAATAAAAATTGCTAAATTCTGCCAGTTCGGAATCAGTTTTACCTCGATAATCAACACCTTCTAGCTCTAAAAATTCCAAGTTTGCTTGGTTTGAGAGCAACCATTTGCCCTCACCATCTTTTAAACAGATGATATCCGGTGTCGCGTTAATTAATGTATTTAACTGTTCCTTAACTTCTTGCAAAGATTCTTGAGCTTCTATCGTCTCAGTAATATCGCGAATCACCAATATTGCACATTTTTCATCAGTTAATCCGATACAGCTACCAGAAATTTGTAATGTTAAAGTTCCTTGAGAGCGCCACAACTGATAATTTGTTGTTTCATACTCTCCATTGAGGATTTTGATATCCGGATAGGCTGACAAAGCAACTAACTGTCCAGCTTGCACCAAAGGTAGCAAGTCAATTAACCTCAAACCACAAACACCACCGTGGGCTTGGTTAACTAGAAATTCAAAGCTAGAATTGCACCATTGAATACATTGGTCTGCTCCCACCCAGACTACAGCATCAGCGATCGCATCCAGTGTGACTTCCATTTTATTCAACGTGGTTTGCAATTGCTTTACCAACTCTAGCTGTTGTCTACTCATCAACCACTGACTCCTCTTCAAATAATGCCTAATAATCCTTAGTTAAATCCTTTACAAATTAGTAATCATGTGCTGTTGATGATACTCATAAATGTGTATAGTGATTGTATCGCTACTCCCTGACAGGAATATTCGACTACAGTAAAACTACACATTCGCTTCAAATTTTACGGAAGTTATGGAAGGGTATGGGGAGATGAGGGGGAAGGGGGAAGGGGAAATTTTGTGTTTTTTACACAACTGACGCTGCCGGCGAAAAGAGAGGGGGGGAACTTGGGGGGGGGCG
>NZ_JACKZU010000250.1:0-11984 GCF_014222165.1 Nostoc sp. 2RC | reverse complement strand
TCCGTGTCTCCGTGTCTCCGTGTCTCCGTGTCTCCGTGTCTCCGTGTCTCCGTGTCTCCGTGTCTCCGTGTCTCCGTATCTCCGTATCTCCGTGTCTCCGTATCTCCGTGTCTCCGTGTCTCCGCGTCTCCACGTCTGTCACATCCAGCTGTACGCGATAAAAATTAGCCTGCACAGCTAGCACAGTACCCAATAACTGTCCAGTTGCGGCAAAACTTTCCCCTATCATTGGTTATTAACTGGACGACGCACTAACAGGGAAAAATAACTACTGCAATCTGTAATTTTTTCTACCTGATAACCTGCCATTGTCAAACTATCGGGAACCTGCTCAATTGGTTCTCCTGGGTCTAGCCATACTTCTAGCAAGCCCCCTAATGGCATTTTCTCTAAACGTAGTTTTGTCCGCACGAAATTAATCGGACACGGGGTGCCGCGTAAATCAAGTTGAGCATCAGGAGTTGAAATAGAAGAGGATTTCATTACTTAAACAGATTTCCCAAGAATCCTTCTAAACCACCTTTGCCAGTACGGTCTCCTTTAATTTTAGCCAGTTTCTCCAGCAATTCCCTCTCCTCTGGTGTCACCTTGTTGGGAATATCAATTAATACTGTCAACAGATGATCGCCTCGACTTACTGGATTTCCTAATCTCGGTACGCCGCGATTTTCCAATTTCATCACCGTATTCGGCTGGGTTCCCGCAGGAATGATTAGTTCCACTGGCCCGTCTACCGTATCCACCTCTAACCGACAACCTAAGATTGCTTGCAAGTAGCTAACTTTAATTTCCGAGAGAATATTGATGCCATCTCGTTGAAATTCTTCGTCTTCATTGACGAACAAGTAAACGTACAAATCCCCAGCAGGGCCGCCACGTTGACCCGCATCTCCTTCATTGGAAATCCGCAAGCGTGTGCCATTATCCACCCCAGCCGGAATGGTGATTTTAAGTTTCTTTGTTACTTGATTCGCGCCTTTGCCATCACACGCATCACATTTATCTTCAATTACCATCCCTGTTCCATTACAAGTGGGACAAGTAGATACTTGAGTGAAACTACCGAAGGGTGTTCTGGTAACGCGACGAACTTGACCCGATCCGCTACAAGTTGAACAAGTACGCGGACGAGTTCCTGGTTTTGCACCAGAACCGTTACAAACTTCGCAATTTTCCAAATGGGAAATGCGGATTTCTTTTTCACCGCCAAATACTGCTTCCCGGAAATCTAACTTTAGGTCTAGCCGCAGGTCATCACCTCGCGCAGGGCCGCTGCGGCGTCTTTGTTGTTGCGTCGGGCCACCCATACCCCCAGCAAACCCACTAAAAATGCTTTCAAAGATATCAGCAAAGCCGCCCATATCGCCCATATCTTGGAAGCCTACACCGGCTCCTGAGACACCCTCCGGCCCAAAGCGATCGTAACGAGCGCGGGTTTCTGGTTCTGAGAGTACTTCATAAGCGCGGTTAATTTCTTTAAAGCGTTCCTCCGCCCCGGCTTCTTTGTTCACGTCTGGGTGATACTTCCGGGCTAAACGGCGGTAAGCTTGTTTGATTTCTTCTTTGTCGGCGTCACGAGAGACACCCAGGATTTCATAATAGTCGCGGGCCATATAGCAAAGGTAAAAGTTAGAAGGAACAAAGCAGGAGGCAGTAGAACGTTACAGTTACTTGCTACCCTACAAAAAAGCGTTTTGCCTAGAAAGCGTCTTTAGGAGGGCGGCTTGCCGGAGAATGGGCAGAAGATAAAATTAATTTTTGTTAATAATTGATTTTACCCTTTACCTTTTACAAAAATCACCGACAAATCTTGAGCAACAGGTACTTTCCTCGTGGGAGACGACAAAAATTACAGAAACAGTTGTAAACAGAGAAAATCCCTGTTCAAACTTCTCACTGCCGAGTTTGCTGTCTCTTTTACAATTGTGCTACGTAGGAGAGGAAAACCCCGCCCATCAACCAGAGGGGCTAGCCGCACCATCAGGTGTGGAAAACCACCCATATGCTTTGGATCGCATCTCAACTAGCACACCGTTTAGCCCACAGTGATTTGCTTCTACAATTTAGCAAACGGCTGGGGTTTTGTGAAACTTCGCTAAATTTAGCATCAATATATTTAAATATATTAAAGTGTTTTAAGAAAAATCTCAAAATTGGGCATTGGGGAAGCAGGGGAAAAGGTTAAAGGTTAAAGGGAAAAGGAATAAATTTAATTCTTTCCCCTTTTCCCCTTACCCCTTTCCCTTTCCCCATGCCCAGTTTGCCCCATACCCCATACCCAACCTTTAATCTATCGCTTCATAATCAGCTTGTGCGGTACTTTCTTCATCAAAATCAAAGTTGAATTGGGGTATGAGTGTACCGTTCATAGCTGAGTCTATTTCTGGCGTAAACACACTAGCTGAAGGTTGGTCAATTTCGTCGGTTTGGCTGTTAGCTCGGTTGTAGACATCGGCACCAATGGCAAACAACGTTTGTTGAAAGTCGTCTAGGCGCTGCCGAAATTCCGCCGTGGAAATGCTGGAGTCAATCATTGCAGCTTGGAGTTGTGTGACTTTTTCACTAGCCAAGGTTTTCATCTGTTCGCCGATGAAGTTACCGTTATCCTTGATGGTGGATTCGTAACTGAACAACAGGTTATCTGCTTGGTTTTTCAGTTCAACCAGTTCTTTACGTCTTCTGTCTTCTTCGGCAAACAATTCTGCCTCTTGGCGCATCCGTTCGACTTCGTTATTACTTAAACCACCTGTATTGGTAATTCTGATACTCTGTTCTCTACCTGTGCCCTTGTCTTGGGCTGCAACCTTGAGAATTCCATTGACATCAATTTCAAAGGATACTTCAATTTGCGGTACACCACGGGGTGATGGGGGAATTCCTGCTAAGAGAAATTTACCGAGACTTTTATTGTCTCGTGCCATTGCCCGTTCGCCTTGGAGGACGTGAATTTCCACGGAAGTTTGTCCATCAACTGCTGTGGAAAATATTTGTGACTTGCTAGTAGGAATTGTGGTGTTGCGTTCAATGATTTTGGTGAATACTTCACCCAAGGTTTCAATCCCCAAAGACAATGGGGTGACATCCAATAGTAAGAGATTATCGACTTCACCACCCAAAACCCCTGCTTGGATAGCAGCTCCTAATGCTACAGCTTCGTCAGGATTGATGGAGCGATCGGGAGCTTTGCCATTGAAAAATTTGATCAAGGCATTTTGGACTGCGGGAATGCGAGTAGAACCACCCACCAAAATAATCCGATCTATGTTTTGTGGTTTGAGAGCTGCATCTTTAAGGGCTTGGATCATCGGTTCGATGGTAGCTTCAATTAATTGCCCTGAAAGTTCTTCAAATTTCGACCGGCTCAGTTCCATCTCCAGATGCTTGGGGCCGCTTTCATCGGCGGTGATAAAAGGCAAATTGATGGAGGTATTGACCATACTGGAGAGTTCAATCTTTGCCTTTTCTGCTGCTTCCCGTAGGCGTTGGAGTGCCATCTTATCTTGGGAAAGGTCGATTTTTTCCTGCTGCTGGAAGCGTTCGATCATCCAACGCACGATCGCATTATCAAAGTCATCTCCACCCAAATGGTTGTTACCACAAGTCGCTTTAACTTCAAAAACACCATCCCCTAGTTGCAGAATCGACACGTCGAAGGTTCCTCCTCCCAAGTCGAAGACTAAAATTAACTGTTCTTGCTCTTGTTTATCTAATCCGAAAGCTAAAGCCGCAGCCGTTGGTTCATTAATGATTCGTAATACTTCTAATCCAGCAATAGTACCGGCATCTTTTGTTGCCTGTCTTTGGGCATCTGTAAAATATGCTGGTACGGTAATCACTGCCTGAGTGACAGCTTCTCCTAAAAAGTTTTCCGCATCCTGCTTCAGCTTTTGCAGGATCATGGCAGATATTTCTTGTGGCGTAAAATTTTTTGAGCGAATTTGCACATCAACGGTATCGTCTCGACCTTTGACACAGTTGTATGGTACGCGATCGCGTTCTATTTCAGTATCTTCCCAACGCCGACCGATGAATCTTTTAATACTGTAAATTGTGTTTTCGGCATTGGTTACCGCTTGGCGCTTTGCCAGTTGACCCACCAAGCGATCGCCACCCTTGCCAAATCCCACAATACTTGGAGTAGTTCGTCCCCCTTCAGAATTGGAGATTACAAGTGGTTGACCGCCCTCCAAAACTGCGACGCAACTGTTAGTAGTGCCTAAGTCGATCCCAATAACTTTTCCCATATTTACCAGTATTTTTACTGAGTTTTTATGCTGTAATTATGATGTCGCGGATTAATTTTTGTTGCTGCGAACCAAGGTTAGCTCAAAACTTCAGCATTTAGGAATGGGGGTAAGGGAAAAAGACGCTCTGACACGGGGACACGGAGACACGGGGACAGGAAGAGTTGATTAAGAGCTACTGCGTCTTCCACTCTCCGCATCTTCTTTCCCCGCGTCCCCGCGTCTCCCACTCTCCGCGTCTTCCTCATTCCCCTCATCTTCCAATACTCAGTAATGATGCTCGCCTCTGCTAGAATCCATCAGCGAGGCGAGCCGTTACAGTTTAACTAAAGGCTTGACTCGACTGATCGTCTGGTGCAGCAGGTGTATCTTCCTTGGGAGCAGCTACTTTGACCATTGCATGGCGCAGCACGCGTTCCCCCAAGTAATATCCGCGCACTAACTCTTCTAACACTGTTCCTTCAGGATGTTCATCCGTAGGTTCCCGCATTACTGCTTCGTGCAGGTTGGGATCGAATTCTTGACCTTCGGGACGCATTGGTGAAACACCCAAACGTTTCAGGGTATCTACTAATTGTTTATAAACACCTTGGTAACTTTTATGGATAGTCATTTCCCCATCGGATTGGGGTTTGAGGTGCGATCGCGCCCGTTCAAAATTATCCACCACTGGCAACAACTCCAGAATCGTGTTCCGCCTCATCTGTGCCTCTAGCTCTTCTTTTTCTTTACTAGTGCGTTTGCGGTAATTCTCAAAATCAGCGGCAATCCGCATATATTGAGTACTACGTTCTTCTAGTTGTACTTTGAGAGACTCGATTTGTTGAGTCAGTTCTGCTAAAGCTGCTGTTTGTAGTTCAGCTTTCTCACTGGCAGCGACGCCATTTTCTTGACCAAAAGTAGCCGTATCCGCCGTTACATTGGTTTGGGCTGCCACTTGCTCAGTAACTTCGCTGCCAGATTCATTGGAATTGATTGGGGCTGGGGAGTCGCTTTTCATTGCTTGCTTTACCTCTGTTGGTTCACCCAATTGCTGGCTTGTATTGTTTATCTGTTTATTTTCATCCATCATTGTCTAATGATTCCAGATGCTTTTTATGGCACTACATCCCCATAGTTTGCAACTGTCGTCATTGACGACTTGCAACTGAGGCTGATTTTATTGCCAACAAGTTTCTGGAGTGATATCACCGTCATCTTATTGTGACAAATGGTGAACACGCTAGTTGAAACACTCCTAGTGCGGTAACCCGAACGATTGACACTCCTGAGCCGTTATGCTGAGGATTCTTGCTTCACAGGGATTCCGACGAATTTCCCCTCAGCAAGCATCTTGACCGTGTGCCCCACGGCTGCAAGTCCCCTCTGGAGAACTACTTGTGCAGCGGCGACATCCCTATGGGTTGTATAGCCGCAATTTGAGCAATTATGAATACGCTCTGATAAATCTTTTTTGCCCGTCACGCTTTGGCAGTTTGGGCAGATTTGGCTTGTTTTACGGCTATCTACTTTTTGAAAATAGACACTACGCTTAAAACAAATCCGATCCAAAATACTGAAAAATTGCCCAAATCCTGTATCTAGACAGTGCTTGCCCAACATTCCACGGGATAGTTCAACAAGGTTTAAGTCCTCAATAAAAACCATCCCACTATCGTTGCAGATTTGATGAGATAGCTTTGTGTGCCAATCCTTGCGGCAGTTGGCAACGTATTCATACAGTGAAGCAACTTTTCTTTGGGCTTTACGCCAATTGTTCGAGCCTATGCGTTTTCTCTTGACGCGCTGTTGCAGCAATTTAAGCTTGCGTTCGGCATCAACAAAAAACTTTGGACGCTTAACTAAAAGACCATTAGAAGTTGCAACAAAATTAGTTAAACCTACATCAATTCCTACTGCTTCCCCGTGTGGGAACCTTTCTGGTATGGATACATCCCATTGAATGGTTAACATCACATACCATCCAGAAATTTTTCTTGCCACACGCGCTTGCTTGATAATTCCACCATCAGGAATGCTTCGTGATTGACGCACTTTTACAGCACCAATTACAGGCAATTTTACCTGACCTAGGGTGAGCGGATTTTGCCCTAATTGCGGGAAACAAAAAGACCGCATCCGTCCTGGCTTTTTAAATCTTGGGAATCCATGATTTTGTTCCCACATACTCACAAAAGCTTTTTCAAGTCGCCTCAATGTTTGCTGTAAAGACTGAGCATTAACTCGTCTTAAATACTCATTTTCTTGACGTGCAGCAGTTAAAGATTTGCACTGGCTTGCAAATGTTGGGCGCGATGCTTCAGCAGGAATGATATAGCAGCTATGGAGGTTACAAGCGTTTACTTGACAACTACGGGACTTATACCAGTCTTTACGTTCAGCTAAAGCATGGTTGTAAACCCGTCTATGAGTTTCTATCCATTCTTCAAACAGTAATATTTGTTTTTGTGTTGGTTTTAGCTTGAATTCGTAAGTCAGGTTAAACACGCTTGTTACCTCCCGACTCTATTTTACTACAATTCTAAAAATCGCTGGCTCGGTTAGTAGAATAACATTGATCGTAAGCGGGCGAGGCTTTAACCCCAGTTTTTCGCTAGCGTAACTCCAGGAGTAAGTATTCTGCAAGGGTGGCGCTGAATTTGATTCACCCCTCATGTGAATTTATGGATCGGGTTTTTAATGGGTTACTACTTAAAATTTAACGATTCACACCTAATGTGAATTAAATAGGTTGAGATTGGAAAGTGAGAACATTAATACCAAAACGACGACCAAGCAATAAACGTAGTGTGTGAGATGCAATTTTGGCAGCAATGTGTACACAAAAGCGATCGCAAAGAACCAATATTTTCAAGTTAATCGTCAACAGTTAACCATCAACATGAAATTCCATTCTCTTGTCTTGTTCTGGTGAGAAGTTTTTTGAGCGATGAGAATTCTGTGTCACATGCTGGGAATACTCTAACCAGAGGTTTTCCCCAAATCAATTGCTGATTTATGACTCACTCGTCACCACAACGGCGCAGTACCGCTCTAACTACTAGAACAGAGTTTTCGCCCTTTGGCAACAAGCTAGTGCAATCTGGCTATGTTAATAGCGAACAGATGAGACAGGCACTAATTGAAAGCCGTAAATCCGGTAGACCGCTAACGGAAGTATTAGAGTCAATTACTGGCCAACAACTATCACCCGAACTGCTCAGGCAATACAAAAAACAACAGTTATTTGAACTAAAAATACTCTACGGTGTTGAGTTCCTCGATCCAGAAGTCAACTCCTTTGCCGGTACGATGGTGGGCAACCTGATTGATACCTTGATTCCAGTGGATATCTGCCGTCGTCATCGTTTGGTGCCACTGTCTAAACACGAAGACCAAACCCCGCCTTCAGTTCTAGTGGCGATGGTTGCTCCAGATAATCTGGAGGCTTGCGACGATCTCAATCGTATCTTGCGCCCCCAAGGCTTGGCATTGCAGCGGATGGTGATTACACAGGAAGATTACCAACAGGTAATCAACCAATATTTGGATGACCTGGCTGTTCGGCAAAAGCACCTAGAACGAGAAAGCTCTACAGATATTAGTCAGGATTTAGAAAATCTCGGAAATCTCGACATTGAAGATGCCCCTGAAGAGATGGAGGCGGATCTAGGGGCAGCAATGAAGGGCGCTGAAGATGCCCCAGTTATTAACCTTGTCAACAGAATCCTCGCTAAAGCGCTGCATGAAAAAGTTTCCGATATTCATGTGGAACCACAAGAAGAAAACTTACGCATTCGCTTTCGTAAAGATGGAGTGCTACGCGAAGCTTTCCCGCTGATGCCGAAAAAAATCATCCCGGCGGTGACAGCCCGATTTAAAATCATCTCTAACTTAGACATTGCTGAAAGGCGTTTACCTCAAGATGGACGCATCCGCCGGATGTTTGAGGGACGCAAAGTAGACTTCCGTGTAAATACCTTACCCAGTCGCTACGGGGAAAAGGTGGTGCTGCGGATTTTGGATAATTCTTCTACCCAACTCGGATTGAATAAATTAATTACCGATCCAGAGACTTTACACATTGTCCAGGATATGGTTAGCCGTCCCTTTGGTCTAATTTTGGTGACTGGGCCGACTGGTTCCGGTAAAACAACCTCGCTGTATTCGGCGCTGGCGGAAAAGAACGATCCGGGAATTAATATCAGTACTGTAGAAGACCCGATCGAATACAGTCTTCCAGGGATTACTCAAGTACAGGTGATTCGAGAAAAAGGGCTGGATTTTGCTACAGCATTGCGGGCTTTCTTGCGACAAGATCCAGATGTATTACTGGTGGGTGAAACGCGGGACAAGGAAACCGCAAAAACAGCTATTGAGGCTGCTTTAACTGGTCACTTAGTATTAACTACTTTACATACCAATGATGCCCCAGGAGCGATCGCTCGTTTGGGAGAAATGGGAATAGAGCCTTTCATGGTTTCTAGTTCCCTGATTGGCGTTTTGGCTCAACGTTTGGTGCGGCGGGGATGTTCTGAATGTCGGATTCCCTACACTCCCACAACTGAGGAATTGGCACGTTATGGTCTGTCAGCGTCCTCTGAAGTGGAAGTCACTTTCTACAAAGCTAACACTTTGACATTAGAAGCGATCGCAGAAGCCAAAACTAAAAATCAGCTTTGCCCAGCTTGTAATGGCGTCGGCTATAAAGGGCGTTGTGGTGTTTATGAAGTCATGCGAGTCACCGAAAATCTACAAACCCTAATCAACGAAGAAGCACCCACAGAACGTATCAAAGAAGTGGCGGTAGAAGAAGGCATGAAAACTTTGCTGGCTTACAGTCTGGACTTAGTACGTCAAGGCTCCACTACCCTCGAAGAAGTAGAACGGGT
The DNA here is from genome assembly GCF_014222165.1 of Nostoc sp. 2RC. Classification (NCBI taxonomy): domain Bacteria; kingdom Bacillati; phylum Cyanobacteriota; class Cyanophyceae; order Nostocales; family Nostocaceae; genus Nostoc; species Nostoc sp. 2RC. The sequence continues at coordinate 2,869 of NZ_JACKZU010000250.1, read as the reverse complement.
GACCTTTACAGATACGGGTTTGGAAGCAGAATTAAAAGCCAAACGCAAGACAGGTCTTACCTGTCGGACTTGTGATGCCACCTTGAAACCAGAATGGCTAGATTGTCCCTACTGTCTGACATCTCGTTTTCAAGATTAGTCATTCGTCATTAGTCATTAGTCAATGCTTAGTAACTTAAAACAACTGACAAATGACAAATAACAAAAGACAAATAACAAACATTAAAAGGAAGCAAAACTATGGAAATGATGATTGAAGACTTGATGGAGCAGATGATTGAAATGGGAGGTTCAGATCTGCATTTATCCGCAGGTTTGCCTCCTTACTTCCGCATCAGTGGCAAACTAACTCCTATAGGTGAGCATGTGTTGACAGCAGATCAGTGTCAAAGGCTGATTTTTAGTATGCTCAACAATACTCAGCGTAAAACTTTAGAGCAAACCTGGGAATTAGATTGTTCTTATGGTGTTAAAGGTCTGGCTCGGTTCCGGGTGAATGTTTATAAAGAACGTGGTGCTTATGCTGCTTGTTTACGGGCATTAAGTTCTAAGATTCCTAACTTTGAAAAATTAGGTCTGCCTGATGTGGTGCGGGAAATGTCCGATAAGCCCAGAGGACTAATTTTGGTGACAGGCCCTACAGGTTCCGGGAAAACAACAACCCTAGCGGCAATGATTGACTTAATTAACCGCACTAAAGCAGAGCATATATTAACAGTAGAAGACCCCATTGAATTCGTTTACGAACCAATTAAAAGTTTAGTTCACCAACGGCAATTGGGCGAAGATACCAAGAGTTTTGCTAATGCTTTAAAAGCAGCTTTACGGGAAGATCCAGATATTATTCTAGTGGGGGAAATGCGGGACTTGGAAACAATTTCCTTGGCAATTTCTGCAGCAGAAACAGGACACTTAGTATTCGGTACGCTACATACTAGTTCTGCTGCACAAACCGTTGACCGGATTATCGACGTTTTTCCCCATGAAAGACAAACTCAAGTGCGGGTACAATTATCAAACTCTTTAGTAGCAGTATTTAGCCAAACATTAGTTTCTAAGAAAAATCCCAAACCCGGTGAATATGGTCGGGTAATGGCTCAAGAAATTTTAATTGTAACTCCAGCTATTTCTAACTTAATTCGAGAAGGTAAAACATCACAAATTTACTCAGCCATTCAAACCGGCGGCAAGTTAGGGATGCAAACTCTAGAGAAAGTTTTAGCCGACTATTACAAAGCTGGAACAATCTCCTTTGAAGCAGCAATGTCTAAAACTTCTAAACCAGATGAAATCCAACGTCTCATCGGTGGTTCTACACCACCAGCCGGGGCAAAACCAGGAGCCGGGGCTGTTAAAGCACATTGATGATGGGGAAATGGGGCGATGGGGAGATGGGGAGGCTCTTGAGGTAGGGGAAAAGGTTAAAGGGAAAAGGGAAAAGGAATAAATTTAATCTTTCTCCTTTTCCCCTTGCCCAATGCCCAATGCCCAATGCCCCATACCCAATAACTAACAACTATTTTGAATTTATTTGTTTATGCCAACATTTGTTGCTCGCGTTCGGGATTCTCAAGGAAAATCTCGAACAGAAAAAATTAGTGCTGAATCTTTAGCACAAGCTCGTACTAGTCTTAGAGAACAAGGTTTTGTAGTTCAAGATCTTAAAGAATCTAAAGGCTTTCAAGCAGGATTGGATATAAAGAAAATCCAAAATTCCTTTGTCAAAGTGTCTGTTAAAGACAAAGCAGTTTTTTCCCGTCAATTTGCTGTTTTGATGAATGCGGGAGTTGCAATTGTTAGAAGTCTAGGGGTACTTTCTGAACAGTGTAGTAATACTAAACTCAAACAAGCTCTCGTGGAGATTAGCAACGATGTTCAAACTGGAATGAATCTTTCAGAGGCAATGCGGAAGCATCCTGAGTGCTTTGATGGATTATATGTGAGTATGATTCAAGCCGGCGAAGTTGGTGGTGTTCTAGACGAAGTTTTAAATCGTTTAGCCAAGTTGTTAGAAGATGTTGCCCGCTTACAAAACCAAATTAAATCAGCGTTATCTTATCCAACAGTTGTGGGTTTTATAGCAGTTGCTATATTTCTCGGTATGACTATTTTTCTGATTCCCGTTTTTGCGAAAATTTTCACAGAAATTGGAACTGAATTACCGCCTCTAACTCAATTTTTGATGGATGCTAGTATCTTTTTGAGAAGTCCTAAGGTTTTTGGGCTTATCGGTGGACTTGTAGGATTGAAAATGGCCTATTCACGATATGCTAAAACTCCTGTTGGTCGCCAAACAATCGATCGCCTTTCTCTGAAAATGCCTTTATTTGGCGACTTAATTCAAAAATCTTCCGTTGCACGTTTTAGCCGGACTTTTGGTTCTTTGACTCGTTCAGGTGTGCCAATTTTAACTTGCTTGGAAATTGTCCGAGATACATCAGGAAACCAAGTAATTGCTAATGCTATAGATGCAGCCCGCTTAGAGATTCAACAAGGAGGTATGATTAGCATTGCTTTGCAAAGAGATCAAGTTTTCCCAGCTATGGCAATTCAGATGATTAGTATCGGTGAAGAAACAGGGGAATTAGATGGAATGTTGATGAAAGTTGCTGACTTCTATGAAGATGAAGTTGAGCAAGCTGTAAAAGCACTCACTAGTGTTTTAGAACCAATTATGATTTTGGTTCTAGGGGGAATGGTTGGTACAATTTTGCTGGCAATGTATTTACCAATGTTTAAGGTATTTGAAAAATTGGGATAAGAGATTAAAAGTTAGGAGTTAGGAGTTAGAAGTTAGAAGTTAGGAGTTAGAAGTTAGAAGTTAGGAGGTAGGAGTTAGAAGTTAGGAGGTAGGAGTTAAGAATTAGGA
>NZ_JACKZU010000024.1:0-40672 GCF_014222165.1 Nostoc sp. 2RC | reverse complement strand
TAGGAATGGGGAAAGGGAAAGGGGTAAGGGGGAAAGGGAAAGATTAAATTTATTCCTTTTCCCTTTTCCCTTTTCCCTACCCGAAGGGTTTTGCCCTATGCCCTAAGACAATGCCGTTGCGGGAGTTAAACCGAGTTTAGATAACAAGCGGTCAATGTCAAAATGCTCAACCATCAGTTGGCGAATATACTGAACCTTAATCGGTTCGTGGAGACGGACTTGACCGAAAGTGCGATCGACAATTTCGACTGTGGTAAGGGTGTCTAAGTCAACAGATAAAATCGGAATTTCTAGTTCTTCAGCACGACTGAGAATGAATGGTGGTGGTGGTAGTTGCCCAGTGAGAATTAAACATTGGGTGGAAGTTTCCAAAGCAGCCTGCTGAATTTCGACACGATCGCCTCCTGTTACCACTGCCATATTCCGGCGTTTGCGGAAATATTTCACAGCCGAGTTGACATTCATCGCGCCAATTGCCAGACTTTCTACTAACAAATCCAAGCGATCGTTGCGACACAGAACGTCTGCATTTAATTGCTTCACGAGTTCGCCAACACTCACACTCTTGAGTAAATCGCTGTTTGGTAGCGTTCCCAGCACTGGAATATCCCGCTGTTCTAAAAATGGGCGTAACAGAGTGTCAACCGCTTTTAGTTCTGCCACAGGGATATCATTGATGACGACACCAATCAAGCGATCGCCCATACGCTGCTTAACAGCTAATAATGCCTCAATGGAAAGCAACGATTTATAACGGGCTACTAACAGGACGCCAGCATCTAATACCTCAGCCACTTGTAGTAAAGATAAGTCAAACAAGTTGCCTTCAGACAAATCACCAGGCCCTTCTAGCAATACCAAATCTCCTGGCGACATTTGCGAATATTGCTGTAATAGCAACTGCTGATAATTTGTTTTGTCCTCCCCACGCAAGCGTTTTTGCACATTTAGTTCATCCAAAGCCAGCATTATAGGTGCAACACGGTTTTCGGGCAGATTCAGGCTATGAGCGATGAACTGAACATCTTCTTCAATCACAGTTCCGCTAGACGAATTCAAACACGTACCGAGCGGTTTACCGTAAGCTATATTCAGTCCTTTTTGCTGTAGCTGATGAGACAAACCCAGAACAGTTGCAGATTTACCGCTGTAAGTCTCGGTTGATCCAATCAGCAAATATTTAGGGGATTTGGGCACACATGCACTCCTAATTTCAAAAGTCAGAAGAACCCACTAGGTGTTTCCTAATTCTAGTTCGTTCTGGCAAAAGCCTCTCGCTCCTAGAAACTAGGATTTTTCAGAATATAGCCCTTGGAGCTTGGATGCAATACACGAGGATACACAATAGAAAATTATGTGAAGGGAATTTGCAAAATGATTATTACAGCTCTAGAACTTAGGCAACGCCGATATTCTCATTGCGATCAAAACGGTGTGTAGGGAAGCAATCCCAGTGTCAAGGGGAATTAGTTTGCTATTGCGCTTAAGAGCGAACTGTTGCCTGTTGCCTATTCCCTGTTCCCTTTTAAGCATTGAAACATCGTGGCTTACGCCATCTTGTTTCACATATTTTTATCTTTTTTTATATATAAATTAAAGCCTCGGCTTCGCTCGGCTTTAATCCTGAGCGAAACCGAAGGCTTAAGGGGCTTTAAACTGTAGCAATCCTATTGAGTTTTGAAAAATATTCAATAGTAGCTGTTGACAGTGAACAGTGAACAGTCAACACTCGGTGTTTGGCCTATGCCCGATCTAAAAAATTATTAGTCAAGCAATTGGCTGCGGTTAAATACGAGAATAGCGGAAATGAAGCCTCAGCAGCCGTAACCAGCGCAACCAAATTTGTGCAGGTTGTTCAAAGAAGGTAAAAATGTCGCCAAAACCCAAATTAGTTTTGTGATGATGTAACCAGTGTCTCTCTGGAGTAGTAATAAATAGAATTTGGCACAAAATATTGACAGGCTTTGGAGTTTGCCAACCCAAGACGCTTATGTGTCTCCACCATACATGAAATTGACCAAGCAGTAGTCCAATAATAACGCCAGTGGGGGAAAAAGGCCAGAGAACTACTGCTATGAGTATATAAGGCAAAGCTCCCAAGATCCCATCTAAAAGAACTTGCGGATTAACAGTCAATATAGCGTAGTGACGAAAGTCCTTTTTCCAGGAGTGGTGCGTTTTTAAATGAAGGCTACCGAAAACATGCTCTGGTACGTGGTAAAAGAATGTAGATAGGAAATCGCCAAATAATAGTAATAACCAAGCAACACCGATAGCCTCAAGCATTTTTACTCCTCAGGTTTAGTAACGAAACTCCACAGAAAATATGCAAATTTCATGCTGTCTGCGTAGACGGGTGGTTTCCTACTATGCAATAAGCATTTATGTGTCTTATGAATTTACGGCTCCAGTTAATTTGGTTAACTGAAAGTGTGTGAAATTCAGGATGTTGCAGTTTCATCAATCTACAATCCTGAACACACTAAAAAATTAATGGTAAGAGCCTTGAATTTGGCTTTTACTTTTGTGTCAATAGATATAATACATCTGCAATCCGATGGGAATACCGTATTTTATCATAGTTACTACACAATCTTCTTACTAAGGCATACAGCTTGAGCAAAGATTGAGTTAAAATTAGTACAAATTTAGGTTAAGGCTTGTTTGGACATTTTTGATTGCAAATTAGTTGTAATTCAGCCTCAATTATGGAACTGACTACAACGATAAAACACTCTTTGTCCAAGGAGAGTAAGGTTATTGAAATGAGTAAAGCGGATTGACGATCAAATTGTTAGACAACAAGATCGGGGATATGAATAATTAATTAAATACCGCAGCCAGCAGAGTATTTAATACTACTGAAATATTTTAATGATGTAGTAGATAATGGTATCTGGCTTTTGTGTCTGAATTTTTAGAACTAACGCCCCCAGGCTCTAAATCTAAATTCTCTTATCCCCTCTGAACAAGAAGCGTTGTTTTTTACATAAAAAGCGCTGGTTTCCCACTGTGTAACGCAAAAACTTAGGTGATTAAAAATGCGATTGGATGATAAAGTACAACTGCAATACTAGAATATTTACAAATTATCGTAATTTTAGCGGTATCTTACCACTTCCGAGATTTAGGTTACTTCCTAGTCGGAAAGGTAAAATCAGGTTTTGAAGTTATCAATATACGATTTAACTGTTTGAGCATGAATAAAAAATGGGCCGTTAAGCGAATCACTGTGAACTTGGCATCCAATGAAGCCAAGAATCTTGAAAAATATTGCGAACAAACTGGTAGACCAGCAACGGATGTGATTCGAGAACTCATCCGAGCGTTGCCAGTAATGAAGTAGTTGACAATTTGTTAGTGATGATGTGAAGTGTAACAGCTTAGCAATGGCGTGCTGCGATCGCTTACACTTGGTGCAGTACGCCTTTATGAAGCTGCTTGTGCATGTGTAAAAAAAATGACATAAATATCTTTCTGAGATTGCACAATTTAAAGTCAGAGAATACTTTTCAACTTTAACCTTGGCTATTGTTGGATTCTTAATCTTTGAAACTTAGTGTGAAAACTTCAGGTTATGGTAACGAGCGAATGAGTTCCTCAATCACATCCGTTACTGTTTTACCAGTTTGTTCGCAATACTTTTCAAGGTTCTCGGCTTCATCTAATGCCAAGTTTACGGTAATTCGTTTGGCCGTCCTTTTTTTTGTGGATGTTGCTAGACTAGAAAATTTCTCTACAGCAGTATTACTCATTGTATTGATAGACTAAATATTTACAAACTTTCTTTATCAAGATTGCCAATTCACAACGGTCTTTACCAGTGAAAATCGAGATTTTAAGATTGAACTTAAGCTTTGAGTCCAAATCCAATTACTGAAAAGTTCATGTATTAAGCAACTAACATCACACGTAATTGATTTGGCATTACCCAAATGCAAAAAGCTTTTAGTTAAACAGATGATGTCAGCAATACCCCAGACATGAGATTGTCTATAGAGGAATAGATATTGACTTATATAAATCATTGGATTGCCCAATGTAGCTTTGATCGCTGAACATTTTGGCGTTACACTTTTTTTAAATCCTCTACAATACGGGATTATTTATTGGTTATAAATCTTACTTAATATCTACAGCAACCTCGTAGATAATTCTTTTTAGTCACAGGTGATTAAGTAAACGGTGAATTAATACATGACTTTACAGAATTGGAGACGCAAGCGTGGTGTTGCACTTACTATTAAAGGTTTGCAAAAAATAAAAGAAGCGAAGCATCAGTCAGAGGCAAAGGAAAATTTTGGAAACAGGTACACTCTGGAAGAAATGAGCGCACGGTCTGGATTATATTCAGGTACGATCTCGAAAGTATTGAATCGTGAAGGAGGGGTTGACAAACAGACTATTGAGAAGCTATTTTCGGCTTTTTCATTAAAAATAGATAAAAGCGATTATTCTAGCTCAAATAATCGTCTAGATTGGGGAGAAGCTATATTTACATCAGTTTTTTATGGACGTAGAGAAGAACTGAGTACCTTAGAGCAATGGATTCTTGATGAAGATTGTCGATTAGTGACACTATTAGGAATAGGAGGTATTGGTAAAACGGCACTGTCCGTCAAGTTTGCTCAACAAATTCAAGAAAACTTTGAGTATGTGATTTGGCGATCGCTACGAGAAGCCCCACCTGTTAAAATTATTATCAGTAACTTAATTCAATTTCTCTCTGACGAACAAGAAACAGAAGCTAATTTACCAGAAAGCTTTAACGAACGGCTATCGCGCCTACTTGATTATTTACAAAATAATCGTTGTTTACTGATACTTGATAATGCAGAATCAATTCTCCGTAGTGGTAGCCGTGCTGGAGTTTATCGAGAAGGATATGAGGAATACGGTGAACTTTTCAGGCGGGTAGGAGAAGCAACTCACCAAAGCTGTTTAATGCTCACTAGTCGAGAAAAACCAAAAGAAGTAGCATTACTGGAAGGAGAAACCCTACCTGTTCGCTCCTTAGCATTAAGTGGTTTAAAAGTAGCAGAAGGGCAAGAAATCTTAAAACTCAAAGGACTATCTGCGGCAGAAGATCAATGGAAATTAATGATTGAACGCTATGCTGGTAATCCATTAGCCTTGAAAATAGTTGCCACCACAATTCAAGATATTTTTGATGGCAATGTAACTGAATTTTTACAACAAGACACGGCTGTTTTTGGCGACATTCGTGATGTTTTGGAGCAGCAATTTGAGCGCTTGTCAGATTTAGAAAAGGACATCATGTACTGGCTAGCGATTAATCAGGAGCCGATAACACTAAAAGAATTGCGGGATGATATTATATCACCCATACCACAAGCAAAATTACTAGAGGCTATAGAATCATTGGGGAGGCGATCGCTAATCGAGAAGGCTTCGCCTATGCTCATTGAGAGAGCTAGGCCTGTGGTCGAAAAAACTCGATCGCTGTTTACCCTCCAACCTGTAGTTATGGAATATGTGACTACTAGCTTGATAGAAAAAGCTTGTGAAGAGATTGTCACTGAAAACATTGATTTATTCAGGCGTCATGCTCTAATGAAGGCCACGGGTAAAGATTATGTTAAAGATACTCAAATTCGCCTGATCGTCAAACCAGTTATAAATGGGTTACTTAATGATTTAAGAAGTAAAAAAATTATTGAAAATCAATTAACCAAAATTCTCATAACTCTGCGAAAACAATCTCCTTTAGAGCCAGGGTATACAGCCGGTAATATTTTTAATCTACTTTCTCATTTGGAAACCGATCTAAGTAGGTATGATTTTTCTTATCTAACGGTTTGCCAAGCAGACCTTCGTAATATAAATTTACACAGTACAAATTTCGCGTATGCAAATTTAGCTAAGTCTGTTTTTGTAGAAACCTTTGGTGGTATTTTTTCGGTCACTTTTAGCCCTGATGGAAAACTTTTAGCTACAGGTGATACCAATGGAGAAATTCGTTTCTACAATAGTGTAGATGGTCAACAACTTCTTACTTGCCAGGGACATAGTGGTTGGGTTTGGTCAGTTGCTTTTAGTCATGATGGTTGTGTTCTTGCCAGTGGTAGTAACGACCAAACTATTAAGCTGTGGGATACTAGCACTGGTCAGTGTCTTAAAACTTTACACGGTCACAATTCTGGAGTTAGGTCAGTCGCCTTTAGCGTTAATAGTCGAATGTTAGTAAGTGGTAGTGAAGACCAAACGATAAAGATTTGGGATATCAAGACTGAAAGCTGTCTTTCGACACTCCAAGGTCACAGTGGTGGAATTCAGTCAGTCGCCTTGAGTGGAAATAGTCATTTACTTGCTACAGGTAGTGAAGACCAAACGATAAAAGTCTGGGATATTAACACTGGCAAATGCCTTAAAACACTGCAAGAGCACACCCGTAGGGTATATTCAATTGCTTTCAGTCCTAATAGTAATATCATAATCAGTGGTTGTCATGACCAAACGATAAAGGTATGGGATGTTAACACAGGCAAATGCCTTCAAACACTCGAAGAACACACTAACTTAGTAAACTCAGTTGCTTTTAGTTCAGATGGTACAATGTTTGCCAGTGCTAGTGATGATCGTACAATCAACCTGTGGGATATTAACAATAATGTTTGCTTTAGAACTCTACGAGGACATACTAATAGGGTATGGTCAGTAAGCTTTAGTCCAAACAGTAAGATTCTTGCTAGTAGCAGTGATGACCACACGGTCAAGCTATGGGATATTAGTACTGGTCGTTGTATTAAGACTTTGCAAGGTTATAACAATGGTGTATGGTCAGTCACTTTCAATCAAGACGGTAACATTCTTGCTAGTGGCGGTAATGACCAAACAGTCAAAATGTGGGATACTATTAGTGGAAAATGTATAAAAACTCTACGAGGACATAGTAATCGAGTTACGTCAGTTGCTTTTAGTCCTGATAGTAGCATTGTTGCTAGTGGCAGTGAAGATCAAAGCATAAAGTTATGGAATAGTAGCACTGGTAAATGTTTCAAAATTTTCCAAGAACACACTAACAGAATTACATCAGTTACTTTCAGTCACGATGGTCATTTTCTTGCCAGTGCAAGTGATGACCAAACAGTAAAACTGTGGAATGTGACCACTGGTGAATGCCTTAAAAGTTTTAAGGGTCATAGTGGTAGAGTATGGTCAATCTCCTTTAGTCCTAACGATAATGTCTTAGCTAGTGCCTGTCATGACCAAACAGTAAAGCTGTGGAATGTGGCTACTGGTGAATGCCTTAAAAGTTTTGAGGGTCATACTGACTGGGTTTGGGCAGTTGCTTTTAGTCCAAATGGTTGCATAGTTGCTAGTGGTAGTGGAGATCAAACAGTGAAGCTGTGGGATATTACCACAGGAAAATGCCTTAAAACTTTACAAGAGCATACCAATTGCATATACTCAGTTGCCTTCAGTGTGGATGGACGAATGCTTGCTAGTAGTGGTGGTGACCAAACTGTGAAGCTGTGGGATATTACCACAGGAGAATGCGTAAGAACTTTGTTGGGACATACAAGATGGGTCTGGTCGGTTGTTTTTAGTTCTGACGGTCAATTGGTTGCCAGTTGCAGTGAAGATGAAACAACTAAGCTTTGGGATATCAAAACAGGTGAATGTTTGAAAACTCTCAAAAGCGAAGGGCCCTATGAGGGCATGAATATTAGTGGTGTATTGGGTTTAACTGAAGCTCAGAAATCTACGCTGAAAATTTTAGGAGCGATAGAGTCATAAGTTACAGACAACTTTAACAACAAAGGAGGCTTGTATTTTTAAGGTCTTGCACTGTTAAGTCATTTTTCTTGAAGGGATCGCAACCCAAAGCAACATTTCCCCAACGCATGACATTTGCTGAAGCACCACCCACTGCTCCAGAACCATAAATCAGAACTAGATCGTTTTCCTGAATTTTGCCCAACTGTACAGCATGGTATAAATTGGCTACGGTCAGTACCGGCCCAATATTTGCATATTGAGGGTAAAGATTGATTGTACGCTTTGGATCGATACCTAATACGCGCGTGCTGAAATTTGTAACCCAAGCTGTAGGTGTATTAAAAAGAAAAAAATCTATTTCTTTAAGAGTTATACCAGCAGCCGCAACAGCACCCTCACAACATTGACGAAGAAACTCAGGAGCAGTTGTAGCTAAAGCTTTCGCACCCTTACCCATTTGCATACGGACTTGTGGATTGTTTTGCTCATCTTTTGTGACTTTAGCAAACAGAACTTCATTCAATGCAGCAGTATGAACGGTCTTTGTACCAAGAATTCCCTGGTTATCTTCTAATGCACCAACTACGAAAGCGCCAGCACCGTCGCTAGTAAACCATGAGAATGTATCATCCTCGTCAAAAAAGCGAGAATACGTACAAGAAATTACTACTAGTACATTGCGATATTCTCCTGCTTTCACCAAAGCACTGGCAGTTTGAAGGGCAACTGGAGTACTTCCACAGGTTGCATCAAGATTCCATGCAGCACCTTGAAGACCTAGTTGACGGGCAAGGAAAGCGGCATTGCCAAATCCAATTTGTTCGGGCCAAACTGAGGAAACAATCATTAGTTCAACGTCCTCAGGAGCCAGCTTAGCTGCATTGAGAGCGTCCATTGCAGCACGATACTCTAGTGTCAGGGAAGACTCATCAGGCCCAAGCACCCATCGCTCAACAGTGCCGCGAAAGGGATCTGATAGATAAGGCAACATTTCTTGTTCAAATTCGTTACTTGCAGTTGACTCAGTGAGCGAAAATAACTTTGCAAAGCCTTTTTCCTCGGCTTGAGTAACTATCTGTGGGTATTTTTCTATGTAATAGTCATTTGTGCGTTTGATACTTGGAAGGCTTAAAGCGATCGCACGAATACCGACTGGAGAATAAACCATATATCATCTACTCTTAATAATTTGTAGCGCCTTGTAAAATCAAACTCTGATTACGACTTTCAGATGGTGGTATTTGGTTGGGATCGATAATTACGTCTACGACAAATGGGCCTTTTGCTGCGATCGCTTTTTCTAGGGCTGCTTGAACATCGGACTCGCTTTCTACTCGAATACCTTCTGCTCCCATTCCCTGAGCAATCTTGACGAAATCTGCCTGGGGAATGCTTGCATCCGCATCATTGAACCCTAGATATGCCATTCCTTGTTGGCATATATTGTAGCGTCCATCATTGAGTACAATCCACACGGCGGGAACTTGATATTTTACAGCTGTGTTTACCTCACTATTCATCAACATGGCTCCATCTCCCACAATGGCAACAGCCTTGGTATTTCCGGCCAAAGCTGCACCCACTACACCCGTGACAAAATGCCCCATAGACCCAAATCCATTACTGATGCGGTAACGATTTGGCGTACTAAATTGCAGCAGATGAATCACCCAGGCAAACGAATTCCCCGATTCTGCCATCACTAATGCATTACTGCCATCAACAATTACTTGTTGAATTACATTCATGAGGAATTCTGGTCGTACTAAACTCTCGGTATGTGGCTTGATGAAATGGCGCTTAAGTATGGGCACAGACTGAATTTTTGAGATTCCAGAAGCATCAGGAAAATACTTGAGTAAAGCTTTGACAAACACTCCCACATCGGACTGGATGGCTAAAGTTTTGGCAGCTGGATATGCTGTTCCTGGTACTTGGGGATCGATATCAACATGGACAAACCCCTGACAAGGAATCATCGAAGGGTTCCAAAAGGAGGTAAATTCACCAAGACGTGTTCCCAGCACTAGCACGCGCCTTGGACGTTCCTCGTGCATATATCTCAAAACTGACTCATGCCCACCAAAGCCCGTGACACCTACGAACTGAGGATGGTCTTCTGGAAAGATACCCTTGCCCCGTGGCGAACACATAACAGCAGCCCCAGTCCTCTCAGCCAGCTGGCGAATTTCTTTTGCCGCGTTTCGTGCCCCAAAGCCCAACCAAATCGCAAAAGAACCTTCAGATAGCAACTGGGCACATTGGGCGATTGTCTCTTGGGTGACTGTTACCACACCGTGAGACAGATTTACTTGTGGCAAAGATATGTTTAGCGAACTTGTCTGGATGTTTGTAGGAATACTCAAATGGGCTACAAATCCTCCCGGTTGTGCTAGTCCCAGGGCAAGCCTTTGAGAAATCTCTGGAAGTTCGTTGCTAGATTCAAGGGTAGTTGCGTAATTAAATACTGAACCAGAAGTAAAAATACCTGCACCAGGCATAGTATATGTACTGGTTTCCTGAATAGCCCAACGTCCCCGCTGTGGTGCGGAGGTGGAAGCTGAGACCAAAATCACCTTAGCCCCCTCCCAACGAGCAGCTAGCAATCCTGTTAAAGCGTTGGTAATTCCTGGCCCTGTGGTAGTGAACACTACAACTGGGCGATCGCTAGCAAAGTACGCCTCAGTGGCCGCAAAAGCGGCTCCAGCCTCGTGTCGAAAATGCAACATCTGAATAGAACTTTGGTGTAGTGCAGCCCATAGTGGGGCGATCGCACCTCCAGAAACACCAAAAGCATACTCAACTCCCAGATTTTCTAGAATTTTAACTACCGCTTCTGCTACCAAAAAAGGTCTGGGTGGCTTACTATGAGATTGCTGTTCAGTTGAGTCTAGTTCTGTATTAGTATCTGCTTTTATATCCTCAGATTTAGCATCCATAGAAACTATCTTAGGAATATTTTTCTGTGTTTTGTAGCATTATCTCACATATGTAGCCTTAACTAAATATTTATTACCAATATTGTATGGAATGCTTTATTGATAAGGGTTTTACTATACTTTATTTTTATTTACATAGTTTAGTTTTATTGTACCGTTCTACTTAGCGAGCTTTCGAGAGTTTGGTATTTTCTGATGTATCTACTTAAACCAGACTTATCTAGAAGAGAAATGTTTAAAGACTTTAAAAACGCAAGATATAGGTAAAATTAGATAAATTTATCTGCTTTCTGGCTTTTGAAAACTCAATCCAATTAATCAAAGTCTGGGGTATAAAAAAGTGATTGACTTCAATAGGTACAAAGCTTTAACCTTCGATTGTTATGGAACCTTAATCGATTGGGAGAGTGGTATTTTAGGGGCCCTCAAGCCTGTGCTGCTGTCACACAACCAAAACTTAGATGACAATCAAATTTTGGAACTTTTTGCCCAGTTAGAAGCAGAAATCCAACAAGGAGAATTTATCAAGTATCGAGAAGTTTTGCACAGAGTGGTCGAAAAACTTGGTGAAAAAATTGGATTTGAGCCAACTAATGACCAGATAAATTCACTTCCTGATTCAATTCAGTATTGGCAACCTTTCCCAGATACAGTTGAGGCACTTAAAACTCTCAAGCAAAAGTTCGGGCTGGTAATCATATCAAATATAGATGACGATTTATTCGCTTTTTCAGCAAAGCATTTGGAGGTGGAATTCGATGAAATCATCACGGCACAACAAGTAAAAAGTTACAAACCTTCCTTAAATAACTTCAAAGTTGCTATTGAGAGAATTAATCTACCCTTGGAAGAGATATTACACGTTGCGGCTAGTGTTTATCACGATATTGTTACAGCCAAATCTTTAGGACTATCGACAATCTGGGTAAACCGTCGAGCAGGGCAACAAGGAACAGGTGCTACTGTATCAGCATTGAGTCAACCTGATTTAGAAGTCCCTGATTTGAAGACCCTCGCGGCTTTGAGTTTGGGAGAGTGGGGAGTGGGGAGTGTGGGAGATGAGGGAGAGGGGGCAGACAAGGGGACAAGGGAGACAAGAGAATAAATCCTGATTGTACTAGTCATCAGTTATCAGTCATCAGTCAACAGTCAACATGCCCAATGCCCCATGCCCCATGCCCCATGCCTGTTGTTAAAAAACGAAACAGGGATTGCAACATAGATTGATTCTGCCTTACTCTGGAAAAACTACTATGGCAGTTTGGTGCGACGTTCGGTAGCTCTTTTTGGCATTAAATTACACCATAGCGTTGGACTAACTGTAACCTAGTTGTTTTTAAATTTGAAGACAGCACATAACTGTCTCACCAAAATCAGCTTCCTGCCGATAAACTTGTTCAAGAAAACACTTTGATAGCCTAAAACGATGAAAGCATCTGCTAATTTCGACTTTGAAGACGATAAATTTAATGCACCGCCTTCTCAAGTCATCCCCTGGTGTCAGATGATTAATCCTCGGTATGGCGCAGATGGTATGCAATCTTACGGTTTGGCGCTGAAACTTGACAATGCCAATGCTGTGGGCTTTGTACCAGATGAAAATTGGCAGCAAGTAGAGCATGAATTTAGCTCTGGTGTGGAAACTGTCTTTATCAGCACGACTCCACGCTTGGTTATAGTGCGACGGGGGCCGTTATCTGTGAAAGACCGGGAAACGGGTCTCAAACTGGGTACGCTCAAAGATAACTATGATGCTTTTTTAGCAGACAAACTTAAATTTAAAACTTTTACTCGTTATCTAATTTTTATAGTGGGAGAGAATAAAAAGTTTTTACATCAATCACCACTACAGTTAACACTTAATGGCGCGGCTGGAGCTAGTTTCAGCAAAACTTACTGCGAGTTTCAACAAGGGAAAATAGTTAGTGGATTCCTTGCAGAACTGGAAAAGGCTTATGCTGTATATCGCAAGCAACCCTTGTCACCAAAAGGCCCTTTATTCCACGCCCACGGAATTTTTTGCCCGATTATTGAGTGTGAAGAAAGAGGCATTGAACCAAATACCGTTTTAGTAGCTTCAACTGTGGATTACAAACATCCAACGGTAGGAACTTTAACACAATATTTAATTGCTTCGGATTCTGTAGAGTCTGCAATGATTTGCAAAATTTTTGAAGAACACAAAGAATTTGGCAAGGAACCTGTGAAATCAGAAACCCCGAAAATGGCAATGGCAGGGGTTTCTGGTTCTTACGTATATGCTGATGAAGATGATTTTGCTTATCCGCCGTATTAGGGAGAGTTAGGAGTTAGGAGTTAGGAGTGAGGAGTGAGGAGTTGGAAGTGAGGAGTGATATCATGTTCGGGTGAAGACTTATCATTAGGACTGACGCGGGGACGCAAAGACGCGGAGACAAGGGAGAATTTTTAACAATAAGTGATTATCCGAACTTGATATGAGGAGTGAAAAATTAGGAGTTATGAATTAATAACTCTAAACTCCAAAATCCTAACTCATAACTTATAACTCTTAACTTCTCACTTTTAACTCCTAACTCCTAACTTTATTCTTTGAGCAATAAATAATATAGTGAACCATTACCGCCTGTGATGCCAGCACGATCGCCTGCTAATTTCCCAGATCCCATAAAGTAATCTACTCGTCCGGGGCCTTTGATGGCGCTTCCTGTGTCCTGATCGAGGACAAAGCGGCTGACAGCACGCCTTTCGAGTTTGCCGCCAGTGGCGGGGTAGGGGAATGAATTGTAAATTAGTGCTAGCGCTCCCGGAGGCATGAGAGACTTATCTGTGGCAATGGAACGTTCTGCTGTGACTGGCACATGAATACTGCCGGTAGCTGGTCTACCTCCTGTTTCTTGGAAGAAAATAAATCTTTCCCACCGTGGCAGATAATTATTCAACTCCTGGGGTTTTTGCCGGAAGTAACTAATCAAACGTGGCATTGTCAATCCTTCTAAGGGGAGTTTGCCATCTTTAGCTAGTTCTTTGCCGATACTAGTCCAAGGGTAATCAGTTCCGCCGGCATAACCAACAGAGGTTGTTTTGCCATTAGTTAATTTAATTTGGGCAGAACCTTGAATATGTATCATATATGCATCTAGGCGATCGCGAAACCAAAGTATTTCTAAACCGCTCAGTTGGCTTTTTTTGCCTAATAAACCATCCTTTCCTTCCAAATCAATTCGTTTGGGGTGGGGTTTAGCCCATTGGTTGAAATCAGGTGGTAACCGATAAAGAGGATACTTATATGTTGCAGTCCTGACACGGCTAGCAGTGTAAACAGGCTCGTAGTAGGCAGTGAATTTAACAGTACCCTTGCCATCATTGCCTACAGACTGGTAAAAATCAAACTCCCGCCGCACAGCAGCTTGTAATTGGGCTGGAGACTTAGAACTAACAATTAGTTGGCGAAAACGTAATAAACTGCGGCGCACGCGATCCAGCGTAATTTCCTTAATAGGATAATTTTGATATGCTTTGATCGCCTCGTCCTTTGCTAAGTAACGCAAACTGTTGTCAATAGAAGCCAATAGAGCAAGGCGATCGCCTCCGGTGGGCGAAGCGCCAACGCCTGTTTTACCCGTTTGACCCCAAATTTGGTCATCCCAACCCAAGCAACTCTGCCGCAGCGTACAATCAGTTCCGATGGCAACTGGTTTTAGCGGTGGTGTTACCTCAGGTGTACTTGGCGCTGGCAGAGGTGGCAGTTCGGGAGTAGTCGGTATTGGCAAGGGCTGTAAATTAGGAACCTGAGCAATACCCGACAGCATAGGATTTACAAAGGCGATTCCCAGACTCATGGAAAGTAAAGCAAGGGTTTTTCTCATCATTTAGTTGAATCTTTCAACGCTGGAACTAAAAACAGGTTCTACCCGGATTGCGACAATCCGAGAAGGGCGTACTACCATATACTCCCCCTGAATATTCTTGATCGGGACGCTAATAAAGTCACTGGAACCAGATTTGGGCACAAGTTCGCCACTATACCACTTTTGAAACTCTTGAATAGTAGGAAAACGTACTTCTTCACGGTGGCCAGTTTCCAGTAGAAGGTATACGGCGTACTCATTTGGAGTTCTAGGCATAAGATTGAATCATTTAAAAAACATTCAACCCATTGTTAACCACGTTACCCCAGAATGCAAAGGGTAGGCATACGGGAGATGGCGAAGGGGGCAGGGGAAGCAAATGCACCATGCCCTATGCCCTATGCCCTATGACTTTTCACTTTAGACGGCTAATGCTTTAACCTGTTCCTGAAAAAGTTTGCATAACTGTCCAATTATCTTCTGATAATTCATCAACATTATTGGATAACATTTATTCAGGAGGCAAAAATTATGAAACTTCACTATCGTGGTTTGAGTTATGAATATAACCCCAGGCAAGTTGGCAGTAAAAAAACACAACAAGCGCTTACGTCTGGTCATAATTTGACATATCGTGGCGTTAGTTATCTTGTTGAGGAAAATTCCACATTCAACGAAGTTCCTCAAGCACCGCTAGCTTATAAGTTGAGCTTTAGGGGAAGCGGTTACTTTGTAAATAAAACTGCATAAACAGAATTCACTTTAGTTTTGAAACCAATAAGTACTAAAGAATTCTGGATACTAAGAGCTAATTCGTCAAAAAAATCTTAAGGATACTAAACTAATTGCTAAGTCTGAGTTTCAGTAAATAAATGTTGTATGGAATTAATTTACTGAAACCGTTATTAGACAAGTACTTTACTTAAGTTTACCCCATTAGCTCTTAGGCTCAAATTTAAACATAATTTTTCAGGAAAAATAAATATTTAAAAAATTCTGGAATTTTAACAATAATTAAATATAGCAATCCCAAATAATTTGTGAAATATTACGTATTGGAGTTGTTGACTGTCAACAGTCAACACCGATATTCTTCGTAATTGAAATATGATTGCTATATTTACACCAATTATCTAAAATTTGCCAACATATTTAAAGCCCCAAACTTAGATAGAGTCATAATTGTTGAATTTTGAATTTTTGAATTTGTATTTAAGTAATTCAACATAATTAAACGTCAAATTTAATTACAAACTGAACGTAGTATAGCGAAGGAATCGCAAAAAATCTATCCTACATTTTTTAAGGTTGATTACTTACTTGTTCAAAAAATTTTTCTAGAGCTGGTAGTTGTGCCAAGATAAATTTGAGGACTTAAGCAAGTAACACAATGTTAGGACAGTTATTAGACGGACGTTACCAAGTCCTTCAAGTTTTAGGTGGAGGAGGGTTTGGTCAAACCTACATTGCCCAAGATACCCACAGGCCGGGTTTTCCGAAATGTGTAGTCAAACACCTCAAGCCAGTCACTCCCAGTCTTGAATTTCTCCAAACTGCCAGACGGCTATTTACCAGTGAGGCGGAAACACTAGAACAACTGGGAACCCATGACCAAATTCCTCGGCTTTTAGCGTATTTTGAACACAACCAAGAGTTTTTCTTGGTGCAAGATTTCATTGAAGGGCATACTCTCAAAGCAGAACTACCTCCCAACGGACGTTGGACAGAAGATGAAGTAATTCAACTCCTCAAACAAATATTGGATATTCTGCAATTTATTCACAGCCATAACGTTATTCATCGGGATATCAAGCCAGACAATATAATTAGGCGGCAACAAGATGGTAAGTTAGTGCTGATTGACTTTGGTGCAGTCAAACAAATGCAAACTCAACTCCTGACTGTTTCAGGGCATTCTGGGGCTAGTATTATTATTGGCACTCCAGGTTACATGTCTACAGAACAGGGACAAGGTAAGCCACGCCCCAACAGTGATATTTATTCGTTGGGTATTATTGCTATCCAAGCGTTGACGGGTTTACATCCGACAAACTTTGAGGAAGATTCAGATACAGGAGAAATTTCTTGGCAGCATCAGACTAATATCAGTTCTGAGTTGGCTTTGATTATATCTAAGATGGTGCTACACCACTTTAAACAACGCTATCAGTCTGCGGCTGAAGTTCTACGCATACTTGAGCATCTCCATCGCAAAGTAGAAGTGCGATCGCCCCAACCTCCACATTTTACACAACCCCCTCAAACTTCACTTGCTCAACAAAACTCAATTGGCTATTCGGCTGCTGCTATCTTGTCTCCAGAAAATTACAAACGCTTAGAAAAAATTCTTTTGGAATTAGTCGGCCCTGTTGCCCCAAGATTACTGCAACAAGTTACAACTTCAGCAGCCAATTACGAAGAATTAATTAGTCAATTGAAAGTTTATTTGCGAGGGAATCAACTTGTTGATTTTCATAACAAAACAACATTTTTATTCGAGAAACCTACTTTAATCCAAGAATTAACTGTTAAATCTGAATATTCATCCATTAGTTCAAATAATTCCCCAAATCAAGAAGAAGCTATTAACGACAAATTTATCGAAAAATGCGAACGCGAATTAGCTGATTTAATCGGCCCAATCGCAAAATTTCTAGTCCAAAAAGCTCTTAAATCTTCTGGACAAATTTCTCGCACAGAACTAGTAAAAATTTTAGCCTCAAAAATTCCTGAAGCTCAAAAAGCCTTGCAATTTGAGCAACGTTTACTTTCTTAAATTGGGCAAATAAAGGGCAAGGGGAAAGGAGAAAGGGCAAGGGGCAAAGGGCAAAGGGCAAGGGGCAAAGGGCAAAGGGCAAAGGGCAAAGGGGAAAAGAAAGATCCCTGCTTTAACCTTTAACCTTTTCCCTTTAACCTTTTCCCCTGTCCACAACTCTTTAACTCTGATTATTCAACATATCCATAGCTATTCTTAAGCTGGATTTCATACGATTAAATGCTTCTGCTAATCCACCAATTTCATCATTAGATATCTCTTCAAAATCAGCAGTCATGTCACCAGTGCTAACTCTTTGTGCAATTTTTTCAATTCTTTTGATTCGTTGAATTACGGCTTTTTTAATTAAAAAATTAATCAAGAAAATTATAATTGCAAAGATAGTAATCAAAAGCCCCATAATCAATATCCAAGTACGTTTGGCATTGGCAAAAATTTCTTCTGAAGGCACAGAAATTATTTGAGCAGAGACAATGTCATTGAGTTTCCAGCCAAAACCATTTTCTGAGCCATAAGTTGCCAATTGGCTTTTAGGGGCCTGATCTGGTGTAGAATGACATCGTAAACATTGCTGCTGTGTAATTTTGAGTGGTCGCGCAATGTAAAACACTTCCTGTTCTGACAAGGTGCGAAAGCCAGTAATTTCTAAGGTGTTTGGTTCGTTGCGAAAACGCTCTACAAGTTGAGTTTCAAAGGTATCAGCTTTATCTGCTAAATTTGTGGGATTAAGTGTTGCATCTTTATGAAAAAAGTTTTTATATTCAGCTTTTTTGCGAAAATTCTCAAAAACTTCTTTTGATGAAAAAGTTGGCACTATTTCAGGCATGAATGTAGGATTGGTTTCTAGTCTAGGTGCTAATAAGGGATCTATCCGAACCTGTGTATAGTTTCTAACTGCATTCACCATTTGAATGAGAATCTGCGCTTGGGAAGTAACTTCATTTTGCGCTCTTCCCTGAAGTACACTGGATAAGGCAAGTCCACTTCCCAAAATACTCACGATGAAAACTAATATTAAAAGTAAATTAAATTTCGACCCTATTTTTAAGTTTTTTAACGTAATGTTGTTTAACATAACTTAAGTAACAAAGGTGGCATACAAGATTGTTTAATATTTATTTATACCTATTAAAAAAGTGGCGATCGCCCAATTAATAAATATTAATTTTTTGTCGTATTTTCGTCTCTTGAAGCTGGAAATAAGTTTATTTAAATTTAGTTCTCTAACTCAAGTTATTTTCTCAATCATAATTTAGTGATGGTTTCGCGATTTCCCCGTCGTTTATTTCTGTTTCATTTGCTAGGTTTGACATTCGCTAGTTGTCAACCAAGACGAAAGTTTCAAGGCCCGTTAACTATTGGTGTTATTAACTATGGTGGAGGCGAACAAATAATTAATCAATATGCTAAATTTAATAATTATTTGGGTGAAAAAACAAGCTCATATATTCAATTAGAGCCTGCTTTTAATGAAAACAAAGCAGTTGAGCGCCTTCAGGCTCGTGCTTGGTCTTTGGTCTTTGCGCCACCAGGTTTAGCAGCTATCAGCATCGCACGTTACCAATATATTCCTTTATTTCCTTTAGTAGGTATTAGTAATTTGCGTTCAATTTTTGTTGTTCGCAAGGACAGTTCAATCTCTGAATTAAAACAACTACAAAATCAAACACTAGCTTTAGGTCAGTTAGGTTCAGCAACTGGATATTATTTTCCCCTTTACAACCTTTATGGTACGATTTTATCTGAAATATTGTTTGCACCTACACCAAAAGCAGGGCTGGAATTAGTAGCTCAAGGTAAAGCCAGCGCTTGTGCAGTATCCGAAGCTGATTTGAGTATTTACGCTCCACAGTTGAGAGGGACAGAATTCCGAGTCCTATTTAAAGATCCCCACTACGTACCACTGGGTGTGGTTTTAATTGGGCCTAATGTAGAGCGTAACCGTCAAGAATTCATCCGCAAAGTAATGAGTGATTTACCTTCAGGTTTAGCTCAAGAAGTTGGCTATGTACCCAACGGACAAGTACCGGATTATAAATATATGATTTCTGTGGTGGATCGAGTGAGTTCAATTGCTTCTAATTTGCAGACTAAACCTGTGCGTTTATTTTAATTAGAAAAGTCAATATAGGGAATAGGGAATAGGGAATAGGCAATGGGCAAGGGGCAATAGAGCAATAAAGGCTTTGGATATAGAGGTTTTCCAAGCAGCTTATTTATGTACTAAACTATCCGTCAAATATTTAAATTTTGTTTGAATTTGTAATCCAAAATCCAAAATTTAAAATCTAAAATGTTGTGAGTTATTTTTAACTAACAATTCCCAAATTGTTATAAACTTCGATTAAATTTCCATCAGGATCGCGAAAATGGGCTGTGCGGATTCCCCAATCTGGACGGTCTGTGGGTGGAGTGACAACGATCGCATTACCATTTTTAACTTGTTCATAGACCTCATCCACGTTATCCACTGCGAAAATCAAGACAATTTTATCTCGATTGACAACGTAGGAAGGTTGATCGATTCTTGGGACTACTTGAGCCATTAATTCCTGTTTGAATAAACCGAGTTTGAGATGTCCGGTGTTCAATTCAGCATATCCGCTATTTTCATCGCCCCAATCGACATCAAACTTTAGCAGATCTCGGTAGAACAAAAAAGAATCTTTGTAGTTGGAGACAAGCAATCTCAAGTGTGTTAGCTGAAGCTTCATAGTGACCTTGGTCTACTAACTGTGAATTCTAGGTTCTGGATGCAAAGTCGCCAGCAGCTCACTTTCAACAATTGCTAATTCATCAAGGCGTTGCATGACAATTTCTTTGTCGAAGTAAGTAGCAGCTAAAACCCAATATATACCGTAGTGGCGCGCTTCGGACGCCATGAGACCGCGATAAAATTTTGCTAATTCTGGCTCTGGACAGTAAGCAGCCAATAATCCCAGACGTTCGTGACTGCGAGCTTCGATTAAGCCAGTGACTAGTAAGGAATCTAAAAATCGTTGGGGTTCTTGAGGACGTACAGCAGCTTTTAAACCCGCTCCATAAGGTGGTGGTGGTAGGGGAGCTAGGGGAATATTCCGCCGTTCTAGCCATTGGTTAACTAGCTCGAAGTGTTCTAATTCTTCGCGGGCGATCGCTGTTAGTTCCCGTACCATTTTAGTATTGGAAGGGTAGCGGAACATAAAGTTCAAGGCCACGCCTGCGGCTTTGCGTTCGCAGTGGGAGTGGTCGAGTAAGATGATATCTAAGTTAGCGATCGCTTGTTCGATCCAAGCAGAACTTGTGGGCTGTTTTAGGGCGTTGATAGTTGGTAACTGACTAAGCACATCACAAAAATCTAAAATTGCAATTTTGCTGAGTACCCCAGCAAACTGATTTTACAGCAGAATTTTCCAAGGGAATAGGGAAATTACCATAACTAAAATTAGAGGATTGTCAACAGGATGTATTAAAATTTCGCAGTTTCCACTATCTCGTTTCTAATATTTTGATTTTTTTGTGTATCAACTTGGCGCTGGCAGTAGACTAACTTTACTATTTTTGAAGTTTTGCAATTCTTAATTCTTCTTGATTTATTTATCCAATAAAGCTATTAAGAACTTATCTAAAAATCATATTTTATTTTCACCAAGCTAGTGGTCTATCGTATTAATTTTGAAGGTAAAAAAAACGTAGACGCGTAGCGGCTTGCCGCAGGCTACCACAAAGGACGCAAAGAGCGCAAAGGAAGAAAATCTTTCTCTTTCTTTGCGTACTTTGCGTACTTTGCGGTTCCTTACTTAAAACTCTCAGAACTAATGAAAAAAGACCAGTGACATCTCCTACACTTCCCTTCGGGCAAGTGTAGGCTTCTCAGCGACTCCTCTATGAGGACATTAACTGAGCTTTAAGACCGTGTGCCCCACGGTTCTTTATGTTTATAGCTGCATTCAAGTCCCTGCACAAACTAGTATGACAAACAGGACAATTGTGCATTCTTTGAGATAATGGCTTTTTAACTATGTGACCACAGTTAGAACACTCTTGACTAGTACCATTTGGTTTAACAGTTATTACTTTCAAACCAGCATTTTCGGCTTTGTTTGAAAGTATTGTTATAAACTGTCCCCATCCGGCATCATTGACGCTTTTAGCCAGTCTTGTTTTAGCTAGTCCTTTAATATTCAAATTTTCAACAGCAACTACATCATATCTATCAAGTAGTGATTTGGCTGTTTTAAAGTGAAAATCTTTTCTAGTATCTGCAACTTTTTTGTGCTGTTTACCTAGTTTTTGAATAGCTTTTTTACGACGATTAGAACCTTTTTTACATCTTGACACTTTACGCTGTGTTGACTTTAATCTACGTTCAGCTTTACGTAAATGTTTTGGTGCAGCAATTCTAAAACCATCGGAAGCCACATAGAAATCAATTAATCCAACATCAATACCAACGATATTATCAGGATTGAAATCAGGTTTAACTGTGGGGACTGTTTTATCATCAAGGCTCAGGGTCACATAGTAACCATCTGATTTCTTTGTAACAGATACAGTCTTAATGTCAAAGCAATCTGGTATTGGTCTATGGAAAATTACCTTAACTTCTCCAATCTTTGACAGCGTAATTTTGTTGTTAACAAAGTGATGCTGTTTAAATTGAGTATAAGTAAAAGTTTTATATTGTCCTCTAACTTTGAATCTAGGTCTACCAGACTTCTTCCCGTTAACGTCACCTTTTAACCATCTGTCAAAAGCTAATTCAACTTTTTTAGGGACTTCCTGTAATACTTGGGAGTGAATCTCTTTGTGCCAGGGTCTATTTATTTTGAGTTGCACCAAAGACGCTTTTTGGTTGTAGTAGTTAGGTTGTTCCTTTAATTCTGGTAAGTGGCAAATTAGCGGACATCTATCGATAGAACAGCGATTAAACTCATACCAGTCAAACCTTTGAGCAAGCAAATAATTATACTGGCAACGTAACATTTCCAAAGTTTTATCTATTTTTTGTGCTTGCTCTTTAGTGGGTTTGATTTTGTACTGATATGACGTTTTCATTACTTTATCCTTGTTTTCGACCTATATTTAGGGTTACATAAATGTAAGGACGTTGTACTGGTATTAATGAAAAATAAAACATTAAATTTAAGGATATCTGAGCGCAGATTAAATAAATTACGATTATATGCGAGTCAAAACGACAAAACTATGACTCATGTAATTGAAGACTTTATTGACTCCCTCAAAGTTAAAAATGGCGATTCCGACGCTCCTTCGTTGCTACCGCTTCGCTAACATCGACCCCCCGTCCTGTCAATCCTGCGGATTGAATTGGTTATGGGTCAATTCGTCATCGCCCAAAAATTCATCCCACACCGCCCTTCGGGTCGGATATGAGGCTTCTTTTTGTTTAAGCTAAATATTTTCTAAATAAATTTAATCCATTAAATAAACTGTTTTTAACCTCTTATTAAATTCAAATAAACTGCTCATCCCAGATAATTGAGGCTGGCTAAAGCCTCATAGAAAATCTTTAGGAAGCATACATTGAATCTATCAAGACGTAAGTTTTTTACCTTGGCAGGGGCATCAGCTACAGGGGCCGTCCTGCTATCTCCTTTACAAGCCTTTTATGCTAAACCAGCGATCGCAGCAGGCCCCTACGGCAGTTTAGTGCCCGATCCCAACGGAGTATTAGATTTGCCAGCTGGATTCACTTACCGCAGGCTGTCAGAAACAGGCCAAACGATGAATGATGGTTACCAAGTACCCGGTGGTCATGATGGTATGGGTGCTTTTGCCGGAGCTAATGGAAATACGATTCTAATTCGCAACCACGAACTCACTCCTTCCTCTAGCAATGGTTTGGGCGCTCCCAATAGCAGGAAGTACAACACAAATGCCAGAGGCGGTTGCACTAAATTGGTTGTTAGTTCTTCCCGCACCTTGATAGAACATCGGGGAGTTCTAGCGGGAACCATTCGCAATTGTGCCGGTGGCCCTACGCCTTCAGGGTCTTGGCTAAGCTGTGAAGAAACCTTTGAAACCAATAACAGCAAGAAGCATGGCTATGTGTTTGAAGTTCCCAGTAGTGCAACTACTTTTGTTATTCCCGTCCCACTCACCGCAATGGGGCGTTTTAATCACGAAGCTGCTGCTGTAGACCCCAACACAGGGTATATCTACATGACTGAAGACCAGGGGAACGGGTTGTTCTACCGCTTTATTCCCAACCAAAGCAACAACTTGAGTGCAGGCGGTTTACTATACGCCCTAAAGATTACAGGGTCGTCTGGAATTAACACAGCTACAGGTTTTCCAAAAAATACCCCCAAGGCGGTGGAATGGGTACAGATTACCAATCCCGATCCCACCACTGATACTGTGAGAACAGAAGGTTATAACAAAGGTGCTGCCAGATTTTCAGGTGGGGAAGGCATTTTTTATGGCGGTGGTTATGTCTACTTCACTTGCAAGAGTGGGGGTAGTTCTGGAGATGGGCAGATATGGCGTTATTCGCCCACTAATAATACTGTTGAACTTTATATTGAACCCAACAATTCTGGTGTGCTAGATAATCCAGATAATATTGTGATTTTCCCTAACCGGGACATCTTTCTTTGTGAAGATGGGGATGGAACGGATTACATTCTCGGCATTACTCCCAGTGGTAGCCTTTACAAATTTGCCAGGAATGCCCTCAACACATCAGAATTCGCTGGGGTTTGCTTCTCTCTGGATGGTCAGACAATGTTTGTCAACGTACAAACCCCAGGAATAACCTTTGCTATTTGGGGCCCCTGGTAATACCAATTCAACATAATTCATAGAAGACTGTTGACTGTTGACGGTTGACTGTTGACGGTCAACGAATAGAACCAAAATAATTGATTTTTTGGAGTTTCCTTGATTTAGGAATCTTCTTGTTCTAAAATGCGTTTTGCTTCTAAAAGTTGTTGTTTATGTTCCTCTGTGACTATCGGATATTTTAGATTTAGTTCTTCTAGTTTTGTGCAGATGATATTGGCAACTATTAAGCGAGTAAACCATTTGCGATCGGCAGGAATAATATACCAAGGTGCCCATTTTGTACTAGTGTGATTAAAAACTTCTTCATAAGCATCCATGTAATCATTCCAAAAAGCTCTTTCTCGAACATCGCTAGCGGAAAATTTCCAATGTTTTTCCGGTGATTCAATTCTTTGCAAAAATCGCTTTTTTTGCTCTGATTTGGAGACGTTTAAAAAAAACTTTAAAATAATTACACCGTTATTTACTAGATATTTTTCAAAGTTGTTAATATCTTGAAAGCGCTGTTTCCATATCTGATTTCCCTCCGGAAATTTCGGTAGTTGTTGCTTTTTGAGCATTTCTGGATGGACGCGAACCACTAAAGCTTCTTCATAATAAGAACGGTTAAATATACCAATTCGGCCTCTTTCTGGCAAAGCTTTCATTGTTCGCCATAGGTAGTCATGGTCTAATTCTTCGGCACTCGGCCCCTTAAAACTAAATACTTGGAATCCTTGGGGGTTAACGCCAGACATCACATGTTTAATTGTGCTGTCTTTTCCAGCAGCATCCATAGCCTGAAAAATAATTAACAAAGCATAAGTATTTTGAGCATAGAGAATATTTTGGTAATTTGCTAGTCGTTCAATATCTGCTTTTAATTTAGTTAGAGCATCTACTTTTTGATACAAATCGCTTTTATAAGCTGGGTCATAGTTTTTTTTCAAGGAAATCTTGGAACCTGGTGGAACAATAAAAGCATCATAATTCATGTATAAAGTCTCCTCATTTTCGGCGTTTTGGAATCGGACGCATGGCTTCACGACCCAACATAAACATTCCTGCGATCCCTAAACTAACAAACCAAACATATTCATACCAATATTGTCGAATCTGCTCTATTGCATTCAGTTCTGGATGTAAAGTATTTAAGTACAATAAAAGTACTAATATCATCAACGCACTAAAACCGATAAAGCTTAAGCCGAGAAAAATTCGTGCAGGCCGCAGTTCCAAATCACTAATATTGTCTAGGTCAATTTCTGACAGTTCTTTAAAAGAGTCATCTGCTAAAGACGAAGCTGTTTGCAATCTATCGCTGAGTTTTGGTGGTAAGATTGGTACTAGTGTTGCTACAGTTGGGCGACGAAACAAAGCCTCAGTGTCTCGCAGTAATTCTAGTGACTTACGAGTGGTAGTTGGTTGAGCAAAATCTACATTATTTGTTGTAGTTGAAGTTTTAGCTTTGCTTTCAAAATCCATACCAGGCCTCACAAGGACAAGGGGACAAGAGAACAACCCCATATCTCAAGATAAAGGCTTGTCATCTGGATTACTACATTTTATTCAAATTATTGACCTTGGATATCCAAGTCTGGTTAATTTTAAATTCTGAGTTCTCAAAACAGAATTCAGAAGTCAGGAGTCAGTTGGTATTGGAGTCCGACTGGTGAATGAATAATGGACTGACGCGGCGACACGGCGACCCCAAGAGAAGTCTAAGCGGCGCAGAACTCTATTCCCTGCTTATACAGTTCAGTTCATTAGACCTCTTGCAATCAATTGCTTTTTGGACTCTTGTGGTCAAAGGGATACATCTTTATTGGGGAAAGGGAAAATACCAAACCTTTCCCCCTTTCCCTTGCCCCTTTTCCCGACTTATACAAGAAGTCTATTAATCAAATCAGACTGCTATAGTTATTCATCCATCTCTTTTAATGTAGCTAATGCTGAAGGAGATAGGCGACTCAGATACCGGAATATCCAATATTTAAAGATAGTATTTAAAATTACAGGAAATGTAGCAATAAATAAATATATAGCGCTGGTATTGGCTGGCAAACCTAAATGTTCTGCCAATGTTTCTAAAAGAATTTCCCATCCATGTGGTGAGTGGAATCCTACGAATATATCTGTAAACAAAATAATTAAAAAGGCTTTAGCACTATCGCTCAGTCCGTAGACAATATTATCTATAAATGACTTAACAACTACAATTTCTTTTTTACTAAAATTGATAACTAAAGCAAAAGAAATTAAGGATATTAAATCAGCAAAAACATTACTAATACTGCTATTACTTTTGATCCTAAATTCTTCAGCTATCTCAGATGCTTTTTCTTTGAGTTTTTTTTGTACCTCTTGGGATGATAATTGTGGCGCTTGATGCAGTAAATATTCAAATCTTAATTCTGCTTGAAAATTACGTAATTCTTGGAGAGCCTCTTCTTCCATGTCAGAATTAATAAAGATTTGATTGATATTTTCACCTCGAATTTTTTCTACTATGGGATTTACTAATAATTCTTTAGATAAATGCTGAGTTACAAGGGGT
The DNA here is from genome assembly GCF_014222165.1 of Nostoc sp. 2RC. Classification (NCBI taxonomy): domain Bacteria; kingdom Bacillati; phylum Cyanobacteriota; class Cyanophyceae; order Nostocales; family Nostocaceae; genus Nostoc; species Nostoc sp. 2RC. The sequence goes on along the minus strand of NZ_JACKZU010000024.1, from coordinate 14,059 downwards.
ACAAGAATTAAAATCAGAAAAAATCTGAGGGCAATTCTTGTCCTATTTCTCGATAATCGATAATTTCTGGCAAAATTTTCTTCTGCATGGGGTGAAAAATCTCCTTTAATTACATTGATACTCCTACCAATAGACCCAGGAAAGACTCCAGTCTTCTCAAATGGAGATGTACTTTTAATTTCATTAATATCAACTGATTCTGAAGTATTTTTGGTTTTGGTTTTGTGAATTTCTTGTGATTGAGAATCAATGAGTTGATTTTTAATGGCGTATTTTTCTACAATTTCATCAATTACTTGCAATTTTTCTAATAAGGCAGAATTAGAGATGTCGATAATTGTCCGACTGAGTGTGAATTCCGCCAGTCTAATCTTGATAATAGCTAAATTTTTATCAAGGTATATTTGCCAATAAGACATGACATTTTCAGTGTATTTTCCGGAAGCAGAAGAGATTTTTTTGCCATTAAAATGTTCGAGTTCAATTGTTTTAATTCTCTGAGCTGCTTCGTAAGCATCTATGAGTGCCCTTTCTGGTGTATCTACAAACCAACGGTTGGGCGATCGCCAATATTGTTTCACCTTTTGATAAAGTAATTCTGCTCTGATTGCGAATGACTTTTTCATTATATACGTATCATTAATTTACAAAATTTACCAGATTTAAATAAGCATTAATAATAGGTAAAACTGAAAGAAAAACATTATTAAATATTACCCAACACTTAGATGATAAATCTGTTATTTTGATTGTACACCTATTAATGTGTTAGATACAATCAAAGGGCCATTGACCCGGATTTTTAACTCAACCATATCGGTATGAAAAGTAAAATAATGAAATTCCAGTTATTTAATCAAAGGTTGATAGGTATTGTTACAGCTGCGCTGAGTGCATTTACTACAACTGCAACCATCAATCAGCCTAGCTATGCTAGTGGTACAACATTTTACTGTGCCAAGAGTAATGGTGTACCCATCACATTTGCACGTACCCAAGATGGCAGAAAAGTGCCAATGATTAGATGGGTTTCTCAAGATTATTTCCCCAAAGAGTGGACAAATGAACGCCGTTGTCAGGAGGTATCTCGGAGATTTCAAAGGAGCTATGATAATGGTACGCTAAAGTACATCAAAACTGGAACGCTCAGAGGAGAAACAGTTGTATGCGCGGCTCCTAACCAAAATGCTGCTTGTACAAATAGCACTTTGTTATTCACTCTCAAGCGCGGTAGTAATGCTAAACTGACTATGCGAAGGCTATTGAATCGTCGGGGATTGGTAGCTGGAAATGTATTGAATGAAACTAGTGAAGACACCGTAAATATTATTTTTGATGAGTATCTGAACAACGCTACAGATGAGCTAAACAGTGAGTCAAATTAAGATTCAGATAATATTCATGTCTCCAACGGGCTATGCCTACGCCAGCAATTTCATATTACCTGGAAACCGACATGAATTGGCGTAAATTGAGATTGGTTATTTGGATTGGCAGTGTATCGATGGCATTGTCAGCATCGACACCGTTTCTCAGTGTTTCTGCTCAATATCAAAGCCAGAAACTTTACCAAAAAGCCCAGTCTATCACTGTCAAAATTTTAGCAGCAGATTTTTTAGGTTCAGGAATTATACTGAAAAAACAAAATTTTAGTTATACAGTTTTGACCAATGCTCATGTATTAGAAGCAGGCGATCGCCCCTATCGCATTCAAACACCAGATGGTAAAATCTATGCAGCAGATTTACCTAAAGGCTTAAACTTTGGCAACAACGATTTAGCTTTATTGAAATTTCACAGTAAAGGCAAAATCTATGCTGTAGCATCTGTTGGTTCTTCTCCACTAGTGGGCGATGAAGTGTTTAGTGGCGGGTTTCCTGCCACAGAAGACAGTTCTCTAGTAAAAAATTTTGCCTTGACTACAGGTAAAGTTTTATTGGTGCTACCCAAACCTTTAGAAGGAGGCTATCAGTTAGGGTACACGAATAATCTTGAAAAGGGCATGAGTGGAGGGCCGCTGTTGAATCGTCAGGGCAAGGTTGTGGGTGTAAATGGAATGCACGCTTATCCTGTGTGGGATGTCCCTTCTGTTTTTCAGGACGGCTCCAAGACAGATGAGCAATTACATAAAATGATTATTCGCCTGAGTTGGGCTGTGTCAATGGAAAAGATTGTGCAGCTAACACCAAAATCTACAAAAACTCTAGATTTTTCCTTATTAAATAATGCTGATTAGAGGTCAGATAATGAGGCTGGATGGTGGATTAGCAACAGCAATTATAGGGGTGACGATGGCATTTGTGCAACCACAAACCACCATAGCCTTATCCACAGTAGAAGTCGGGAAGCTTGCCAAAGCAATAACGGTGCAGATTTACAAAAAAAGTGGCCCAGGTAGTGGCGTAATTCTCAAAAAAGACGGCAATACTTACACTGTTCTGACCGCTAGACATGTAATTGAAACTGAAGCCAAATATGAAATTATCACCCCAGATGCTCAACGTTATCCACTCAACTACAACACCGTCAAAAAATTTCCAGATGTAGATTTAGCCATTGTGCAGTTTACCAGCACCCAGAGTTACGCTGTTGCTAAAATCGGCAACTCAGACGAAGCAACAGAAGGTACAGCAGTTTATGTAGCTGGGTTCCCACAAACCACAGCAGCAATTTCTAATTCAAGTTACAGTTTCCTCACCGGGCAAATTTCTTCTAATGCACCCCAGCGCGACGGTTATGCCTTAGTTTACACCAATAATACCTTGCCAGGGATGAGTGGTGGCCCAGTATTAAATGATAAAGGCGAACTAGTGGGAATCCACGGAAGAGCCGATATGACCGAGAACTTTCAAATCTCCGATCGAAATCCCAACATTATTATCAAATCAGGTTTTAATCTAGGAATTCCCATCAAAATCTTGACTAACTCCCAAATAGGCAAGAATTTGGGACTGACAATCCAAAATTCACCAGTTACACGAGTTGCACCAACAAGATTTGCAGAACCGTCTACTCCTCCCATTACAGGACGACCTCCCACAATTAATGGTTCTGCGGGAACTACAGGGTATGGTTGTCCTGGTAAACGTTGTTAAATACACTCAAAATACGCAATTAGTGGAGACGTAGCAATGCTACGTCTCTACATCGGGTGCTAGCTGTATCTTGCTAAGGGAGGGGGTTAAGGGGTGCGGTGCAATGGCTGTGGGAATCATAACTAATTATGCGGACATGATATGAAACAGACCTGAAGGGTGAATCTTTGTGTACTTCACTTTTCGGTAAATATGCTGTATAAAATAAATTATATACTTTGTGTGTAATTACTATGTTTCAAAGAATTTTCAAATCAAGCTTTTTGAGTTTATTGCTGGTTGCGGCATTGCTTAATCTTGGTCAAGAAAGTGTCATTGCCGAAACTTCAATTGGAGAAGATGAACTCAATACTGTGAATGGAATGTCTTGGGCTGGTGATAAATTGCCTTTTGATGCAGTTGTCAATATTCAAGATAGTCTTGTCAATTCGCTTTTAGGAAAAGTAGTAATTGAGCGCCACGGAGAAGATAAATCTGGAGGTATATTTAAAAGTCCCTTTGATAGTCCCCGCCCTGGAAGGTTTGTTGTAGTTTCCTTATGGGGTAGCAAAATTGAAGGGTGCTTTGTGAAAATAATTGTTCAATCAGCTCCTTTTAATGGTCAAGCCGATTTAGACGAACTTGTTCCCCAACTCATAGAATTAGGAATTGATGGTCAAATTCTCCAACTAACTCCCAGTCCAAATATCAAGCCCAGAGGATTTTCAGGAAAATACACATATAGTGTATACGAAAACAATACAAATTATGAACGTTCCAGCACTTGGTATATGACAGATACTTCATTTGCTATTAATGCTGATGCAGCTAATATGCTCAGGACTGCACCTGCAAAAGAAGTTAAAGGTCGTTTAACTTTTGTGAATGGTGATACTAAAGTATTTCCTATCGGCAAAAAAAATGTTCAACGTTGGCAGGAAGCATATAGTTTTAATAATTCTTGTACTGCGCCAAAATAGAGCTAGGTATAGCCGTTCTCATGCTCGTGAGGTACAAAGTTTTTTCGTTTTGGGTAACAGGGAACAGGGAACAGTGAATAAATTGGTCTGTACTTCATGAGACTTGGAAACCTTATAAAAACAAAAATTAAAATAAAAAAATTAAATGATGCAACTTGATTATTTACTTACTCCAGCAATTATCGGAGTCACAATCACCTTTGTGCAACCGCAATCGGCAATGGCTTTATCATCAACTGAAGTGGGTAAAATTGCCAAAGGAATCACAGTATTAATTGATAATAAAAATAGTTCTGGCACTGGGATAATTATTCAAAAAGAAGGTAATATTTACACAGTTATTACAGCTAAACATGTAATTGAAACTAAAGCTAAATATGAAATCGTCACCCCAGATAATCAACGCCATCAACTAAATTATGACACTGTGAAAAAACTGCCAGAAGTAGATTTGGCCATTGCCCAATTTACCAGCCCTCAAAGTTATACCGTGGCTAAAATCGGCAACTCAAATACAATCACAGAAGGCACCACTGCTTATGTGGCTGGTTTTCCCCAAGCCACAGCAGCAATTTCCAACACAATTTACAACTTCACTGATGGAAGAATTACTGCTAATGCCTCTCAGCCTTTGCGTGATGGTTATGCCCTAGTTTACAACAATGTCACTTTACCAGGTATGAGTGGCGGCCCGGTGTTAAATGACAAAGGTGAATTGATTGGCATTCATGGGAGAGGAGATGAAGCAGATATCGAAACATCGAAGATAAATTCCACAGTTGCTTATGTGAAATCAGGTTTTAATTTAGGCATTCCCATTAATACTTTTTTGAGATTATCAACTCAAGCTGGGATAGATTTAGGTGTTACTCCTCCCAGCATCTCAACACCAAAAACGCCGAAAGCAGACGATTTTTATATTCAAGCTGGCGATAACTACGACAAAGGAGATTTTAAAGGTGCGATCGCCAACTATACTACAGCAATTAAACTCAATCCCAAATATCTCGATGCTTACAATAATCGCGGTCTTGCCCGCTATAATTTAGGAGACTTTCAAGGCGCAATTGATGACTTTAACCAAGCCTTGAAAATTAACTCTAAAGATGCCGATGCTTACAATAATCGGGGTTTAGCTCGTTCTGCTTTGGGAGATAAAAAAAGTGCGATCGCCGATTATAATCGAGCTATAGAAATTAATCCTAACTATCTGTTGGCCTACAATAACCGAGGGATTGCTCGTAATAGTTTGGATGATAGCAAAAACGCCATTGCAGATTTTAACCAAGCATTAAAAATTAATCCCAACTACGCCGAAGCCTACGGTGGACGGGGTATTTCCTATTATCAATTGGGAGATAAACAAAAAGCGATCGCAGATTTTAATCAAGCATTAAAAATTAATCCCAACCTGACCCCACCCTACGCCGCACGCGCAATTGCCCGCTTTGAATTGGGAGACAAAAAGGGAGCGATCGCTGATTTTACTACAGCTTTGCGACTCAATGCCGACTTTGCTCCAGCCTACAGTGGACGGGGGATTGTCCGTTATCAATTGGGAGATAAACAAGGTGCCATCGCTGATTTACAAAAAGCAGCTAATCTCTTTCTAGAACAGGGAAACACAGAGCAATACCAAAAAATGCTGGAGTTAATTAAACAGCTTCAGCAGTAACAAATAATTCTGGCTGAAAAATATTAATCATGAACTAGCATGACAGAGAAATGGCTTTCTATTATCGGTATTGGAGAAGATGGGTTGCAGGGATTAAGTGCCATCGCTCTTTCGGTCATCGCCCAAGCTAAAGTAATTGTGGGAGGCGATCGCCATTTAGCAATGCTGCCTTCGGATGACCAACGTGAGAAAATAATCTGGGCATCTCCCATCGCCACTTCTGTAGAGGAAATCATCAAGCGTCGCGGTGAGTCGATTTGCGTACTAGCAAGTGGCGATCCTATGTGTTACGGCATTGGTGTTACTTTAACGAGGCGAATTCCCATTTCCGAAATCACCATTATCCCCGCACCTTCAACTTTTAGCCTCGCCTGTGCCAGGTTGGGATGGTCTTTAACTGAGGTGGAAACCTTGAGTTTAAATGCTCGTCCATCCTCACTGCTGCAATCTTACATTTATCCGGGAGCTAAGCTGTTGATTTTGAGCGAAGGAAAGGACACACCCGCCGTTGTTGCCCAAATTTTGACAAATCGCGGCTATGGTGGCAGCAAAATCACCGTCTTGGAGCGTATGGGCGGCGTTCATGAAAGAATTGTGGAGGGTATGGCTGCATTTTGGAGTGAAACTGAAATTGCAGCGTTGAATGCGATGGCAGTAGATTGTATTGCCGATGCTGGGGTTATTCCTTTACCAAGATTACCAGGATTGCCAGATAATGCCTACCACCACGATGGACAATTAACCAAACGTGAAGTTAGGGCAATCACTTTAGCAGCTTTAGCACCGACACCGGGACAATTATTGTGGGATGTGGGGGCGGGTTGCGGTTCCATTTCCATTGAATGGATGCGAACTCATCCACGGTGTCGGGCGGTGGCGATCGAGCAAAACTCATCTAGATTATTATATATTGCTGATAATGCCGCCACTCTCGGTACTCCAAATCTGCAAATCATCGCGGGTAAAGCGCCTGCTGCTTTGAAAGACTTGCCAACACCAGATGCGATTTTTATTGGTGGCGGGGTAACAGCAACGGGACTTTTTGATGTTTGTTGGGAAGCACTAAAACCGGGTGGACGTTTGGTGGTCAATGTGGTGACGGTAGAAGGCGAACAAACTTTATTTCAATGGCATCAACGAGTCGGTGGTGATTTAATTCGTATTGCTATTCAGCGGGCGGAACCCATTGGTAAATTTTTGGGCTGGCGAGGAATGGCGGGTGTTACACAATGGGTAGTTATCAAATAACAACATTTATGTGGCATTTAAAAACTTGATGATTTAGAATTCTGCATTCTTGAAAACATCAACTAATATTTTTGTCAAGATGAATTTAGATGCTTTGGCACTACTTTATCTTTGATTTATAAAAATTCCATTATCATTAAAGTTTTGACAATTAAGTTGAGATCTCAAATTTTTTAGGGAACTATGAGATACACATAAAAATGATATTGGATTTATGAATTTACACTTAGGGGCATCAAATAAAACAACTTATTCCAACAATAAGTGGCAGAATGACGATCATGCATCGATGAATTTCAGCTATCAAGCAGCAGTGAATTTAATCGGGCAAAAAGCGCTTTCCGGGCTTGAATTATCAGATTTATTCCAAAATACAGTTACTTTAGTAGCTCAAATACTCAATGTCAAATACAGTAGAATTTGGCAAATACTTTCAGATAGTAATGCTTTGCGGAAAGTAGCTAGCATTGGGGATAAAGCTTTAGAAATGGACTCTTGTGAAATTAATATCACAGATATTGAGCAACAACAAAAATGGTTGGAAAATACTCAGCAAATTCTTAATTGCAACATACCCGATTGTCAGACAGAAGATTTAATTATTTCTTCTCCTCCCGACAGCGTTACTGGTTTGAGTGTACTAATTCAAGGTGCGAGTAAACCTTTAGGTTTTCTGGAAGTATATGCTACTGAGACCAGGAATTTTTCTCCAGATGATGTTCATTTTTTACAATCTGTAACTCATATCTTAGCAACAGCGATCGAACGCAAGCGTTCAGAAGCATTAGTTTACACCCAAAGTCAAGTTTTAGAGCAAGTAGCCTTTGGAGTCAATTTATATGAAATTTTTAACAATCTTTGTGTATTGCTAGAGCAACAATTACCTGGAGCGTATTGTTCTATTTTAGTTGTAGACCAAGACAAGCGTCGCTTAAGGGGAGGAGCAGCACCCACTCTTCCAGAAGAATTTGCTAAGGGTGTTGATGGTTTAATGATTGGTGAATGTTCTGGTTCTTGTGGTACTGCTGCTTATAGAGGAGATTCAGTATTTGTAAATGATATTGCTAACGATCCTTTATGGGCTGATTTTCGAGATTTTGCTTTGAGTCACAACATCAAAGCTTGTTGGTCATCACCTTTTGTTTCGCAAACTGGTGAAGTTTTAGGAACATTTGCCATATCTCATAAATTTCCCTGTCATCCTACTAGGCATCATTTAGAAATTCTCAAAACCGCTACCCATATTGCTAGTATTGCTACAGAAACCTACAGAGCCGCAATGGCTTTACAAAAGGCAAACGATGAATTAGAAATAAAAGTTGCAGAACGAACATCAGAATTAAGCAAAGCTCTGCTCGATTTACAAAAAGCACAAGCTCAACTAGTTCATAGTGAAAAAATGTCTGGTCTGGGGCAAATGGTAGCAGGGGTAGCCCATGAAATTAACAATCCTGTTAGTTTTATTGCTGGTAATCTTGAATATGCAAATCAGTATATCGATGATTTATTAGATTTAATTGCAGTTTATCGTGATGAATATCCTGAATTAACTCCTGCCGTAGCAGCCAAAATAAAATCTATCGATTTAGAGTATTTGTGTAACGATTTACCTAAGTTAGTGGGATCTATGAAAGCAGGTGCTGAGCGAATTACAGACATCGTTCTGGGCTTACGGAACTTCTCACGACTAGATGAAGCAAAAATTAAATCTGTAGATATTCATGAAGGCATAGATAATACATTGATGATTCTAAATCATCAGTTGGCATTACCCAACAAAATGCCTGATATCCAGATAATTAAAGAGTATGGTCAACTGCCCAAGGTTAGTTGTTATGTCAATCAATTGAATCAGGTTTTTATGAATATTATCAATAATGCGATTTATGTTCTCAAGGAGAATATGGAATGTTGGCAGTCTTCCATGAAGATTCCAACCATTCAAATCAAAACTTCAGTTGTAGATAACCAAAGGATTTTGATTAGTATTAAGGATAATGGCTCTGGTATCAAGCCAGAGGTTCAAGAACAAATTTTTAATCCCTTTTTCACTACAAAACCTGTTGGTCAAGGAACTGGTTTAGGGTTATCAATTAGTTATCAGATTGTTGTGGAAAAGCACCAAGGGAAACTCAATTGTATTTCTGCATTAGGTGAGGGTACTGAATTTCAAATTGAAATTCCTATGCAAATGTTAAGCAGTCATCAATAATATCATGTTCCATTGAAGACTTATCATTAAGACTGACGCGGGGACACGGGGACACGGGGACGCAAAGAGATGCCTCATTGCAACGATAAATATTCACACCGATGTACCTAGTTGTAAAATCTAACATCATACCTCTTGCAAAAGTAACTTTTGCTCATAGGGGGGAAAGGGAAAAGGGTTTTTATTTGCCCTTTCCCCTTTACCCCTTACCCTTTTCCCCACTTCTCTTAGAAGTCTATTGTGAAAGAAAGGTTAACACAAGCTTCAATGTCTTCACATGAAGCTTGTGTTAGAATTTGATTGCTTGCAAAGCAAAAGATTGAACAATAGTAGATAGAGAGAAAACATTATCGCAATCCAAAAGCAACAAATTAACTCGCAAATCAAGTCACCTCAAGTGTTCTTGATCGACCATGAAAATAACAATCGTGGTTTGACTGATACCTATGAAGCTCTACAGCTAGCGCAGAGCGTGGAACTTGACTTAGTTGTAGTCTCCGAAGGCAAAGAAGCTCCAGTAGCGAAGATCCTCAACTATGGCAAGTTTCAGTATCAAAAGAAAAAGCGTCAGACACAAAGTGCCAGACCAACGGTAAAAGAAGTGCGGCTGCGTCCCAATGTGGGAGTAGCTGATTATAATTTACGCATCGAACAAGCGGTTGGTTGGTTGAAAAAAGGCGATTCAGTGAAGTTTGTTATTCGTTTACGAGGTCGCGAAAATCAATATCGCGAACAGGCTGGAGAAATGCTAGAGCGAATTGTAAATGCTCTGAGCGAAGTAGGTAAAGTTCACACCCTTGATAAACGCTCCTTGGTAGCTCAAGTTGTTCCAGCCTAAATTAATTTTCTAAATATCTTAAATTCTGTGGTGCGTTTAGGCTTTATGCTTCAGCGCACCACAGCTTTTTGGGGAGAAGTGATGCTTTATGAGACTTCTACCGCCTGAAGGGATGGGATTCATGAAAAAATTGTCTAAGGTATCGCTGCATCTTGGAGTAAAACTAAAATTGCAGTGTTGAATGCGATCGCAGTTGATTGTATTGCCGATGCTGGGGTTATCCGTTTACCAAGATTACCAGATAACGCCTACCAGGGGAACCTATTGGGAAATTTTTGGGCTGGCGAGGAATGGCAGGTGTGACGCAATGGGTAGTTGTAAAATAACAAAATTTGTGTCGAGTATTGAGGTGTTTATTGATGTCCCGCACATAATGGTACTCATGACCGATTGAGTAATGACGGGTTAACTCAATGGCACCCCGCATTTTTGCAGCTAGGGAAGACGCTAGATGAGTGCGCGGCTAAGTATCGAGGGTTTTGCCGCAAGTACAAGCCCCAACTTAAGCCAGAAAAGCGAAACTATTGGGGTAGTAGGCTGCTAGCTGGAATGAAGCTCAAAGGTAAGCCGAGTAACAAGAAGTCTTCACCAGGTCAAATGAGCTTACCTTGGAACCAATGGGAAGCGTCAGACCCAGAGATTCAGGCTATCGCGCAAAAGTTTGTCTTGGCGAATTGCCCAAAAGTTGGTCGTGCCAGGTATCAAAACCCCGAAAAGCCTATGAATACGTAGAGAACCAATTTTATGGAGAAATTTTTTTTGGACTGGAACCGTTATATGTTACACTTTACAAGTCTCTGCGCGAGAGAAGAGACCGATCGATGCGCTATCCGATGTAGGCAGGTGTCCCACAGGGGCACTAGTCGTCCACAGTCCTACATGCCATCCTATGCGATCGTACATCTTTTCCCAGTCTCTCCCCTCTTCCTCATAAATACGCTTCTGTACACTTAATCCAAAATGACCTTCGCTGTATGACACCCAAAGTTGGTCAATGGTGCGAAGGTCAGAGCAGGGAAATTTTTCAATAGATTCAACATCAAGGTAGCCTTCCCTTTCTCGGTTAGCCACCTTCAGCATCATTCGTGTGGTTTCCTCGTCTGCTTCACGCCACTGACCCGCCGCTAAGTAATCTAAAAGTTGAATGTATCGATCTGGCCATTGGTCTTGAACAATCCGAATTCCTACTCCGTCATTGCGGTTTTCCTGTGTCCAACAAGAAAGATCCTTATTATCTTTTGCAAGATACTGTCTCGCTTCGTCCTCTGTTGGCAATCTATAATTTGTCAGCTTATCAGTTGACTGCCTTAAAGGAGAATTTACGCTCAGCCATGCACAAAACCTATTTGCGGCTTGGAAACTTATTCCAGTAATAGGTTTAGTAGCATCAGTAAATTTAAAATTAGTGGGTAATAAACTACGGTCAGCGCTAGCTTCACTCACTCCAAAGTTATTTGTCATGAACAGCTTATACTCTGCATAAGTAATGTAGCTTTGATCGATTTCTTGAGTGTCATTAATCCTCAATAAACTTTTCAGCCTGCGTGCTAATCTTACTTGTGCAGCTATCTTAGCAATTTGTGGATTTTTAGATGCCAATCCAGCTTCTAGGATTTGTTCAAGTTGTCGCTGTGTGTTTGATTCTACTTTTTTGCTTTCTTTCAGGCAATCATAAGCAAGGCTTAATGAGGCAACACTTTGATTTTTTAGCGCTGCTTGAATTAAGCTTGTGGCATCACTTTGAGCTGCATAAAGGCGAATGGTTTCAGCCCACCAAGGATTATCAAAATTAGTAATTAATATATTTTCTTGCTGCAATTCTTTCACTTCAGCCGCCGCCAAATATTCTTGAAAACTTAAATGAGCAAATTCTAAAATACCTTGCTCTCTTTCTATTAATAATCCACTTACATCTTTAATTTGCTCTAAAAATCCTGCTGGTGTTAACGTCGTGCCTACTATTTTTTGTAATTCGCTGCCAATTAAATTTTGCACTTTTACTACTGTAAAACTACGAGTTTTTCGTCGCATCAAATCGAGCGCCAAGACTTGCAACACCGATTTACTTTGTTCCACTGTCAGAGGAGCTTTAATTTTTTTCGCAGCTTGTCGCGTTCCCAATAGCAACTCACAGATTTTTTGGTATAGTTCTACCCTGCGTCCTGGCAATGCACTACCGCTGTAGTGAACTGTGGCAATCATCGTTATCAGCAGCGGATTTGTAGCCATATCTGCTATGGCACGATTGTTGATAATGCGTTCGATTAAATCATCTGCATTAGTTTTAGCTTCTGCCCGCACTACTGAATTATTTCTTCCCGCCCGACATCTAATTTCGGTTTGCAGATACCAGCTATAAATAAATTGCTTCATCTGCTCTAGGGTGAAGGGTAGTACTTGTAAGATAACTCCCACTTCATCCACTGGCGCACTAGTGTAGCCATAAGGACGGGATGTAAGAATAAAGGCTGTTCTCCGATAAGATATTATCTGCTGACTCACCCATTGGCTGACAGAAATGCGCTCTTTTTCATCAGCAACTTCATCTAGTCCATCTAACATTATTAAACAATTGCCAAGTTTTAACTGCTCTTGAAACCAATTAGGTGGTGGATTAAGTTCTGCAAAAGCAGGTTGATTTTTGAGATAGTCAGTAATTAATTGTGGCAGAGTCGGAGGTTGCTGACTTGTAATCTGTTCGCGCACATCCCGTAGATACAAAAGTACTGGTACAAATTTTGGTGCTTTATACTTGCCATGAGCATTTTTGGCATAAGTCAGAGTTAAATGCTTAAGTAGCGTCGTTTTTCCATATCCAGGTGGGGCAATCACAGCCATACATCGATAAACTGGTTCTCTGGAGATGGCAGCTAAAAAATCCCAAATTTCCTGACTTTTGGAAGTCCTAAAGGAATTTTGCAGTGATACCATTGCTCCAGGGATATTTTCTGGCGTTTCTGTCTGGACTTTTAGCGGTACAAATACATCCTCTAAATCCAACACAGGTAAACCGATTCTGAAGCCCTCTGTTTTATAGTCCCGATAAAAATCGACCAAGGTTTGCTGATAGTTTCCCTGAAAACCTGAAGTGAACTTACGAACTTTGGCTGGTAAATTGTCTACTTGTTCGCCAACCCATTGTCCGGCTTGTTCCCCTTTTTCTTCTGCCTTTTTTTCTAGGGCTTCCATGAATTTGCCGCTAAACTTGACCCAGACAGATGAACCAGCAGTGATAAACGTTGAGATTACAGCTTGCGTCCATTGATGGTTAAAGAGAAAATGAGCCGTTACACCGAATCCAGCACCAGTAGGGAGCCATTTAATCAAAGCCTGCGTAATCTTTTGCATCTGCACGATCTCGATAAAATTGGTATTGGTGTACCTAACAACCTTTATCTAGAGATGATTGGGTATATCTCTCTATTTGGTAAAGATACACTTATCTACTCACTGAAGTTCTAGTTTTTCGGATTTTTTGCAGATTAGCGCTAATGCTACTCCAATATTAATGTAGACTCAGCAGTAATTTCTTGGGGTGGATTTCCTGATAATGCGATCGCAGTTAATTGTATTGCCGATACTGGGGTTATCCGTTTACCAGGATTGCCGGACATGATATAAAAAGTAAGGCCGCTGTAAGATTAAAATTTTGCTCTTTGAGCTGTCAGCTTCAAGCCGTAAACAGAATTGTTGACAATATCGTTGCCATAGAGTGTGAGACTGGAAAAATTTCCATTTTGGGATATCTGGCGTTCTGTGCAATTGTCCTTCCACCAACTCCAGGCAAGCCAGCCAATTTCCTGGTCTTTTAAAATCCGTAAAAATGCTTGATAAGTAAAATTATTTTCGGGTACATGGTTGCGATCGCAACCATCAAGGTCATAATAACAGTATTGAGTTTTTACCTCAATTTCTTCATCTTGTTTGTTGGCAATTTCAACAAAAACAATTGTTCAGAAGGCAGTCCCAATGAAAAAAATTTCACCGCCAAGCATGAAAATGTGGTAGCGTCCACTTAAGGTTGATACAAAC
>NZ_JACKZU010000249.1:0-11987 GCF_014222165.1 Nostoc sp. 2RC | reverse complement strand
CCCTTAGCAAGGGGAGGGGATTAAGGGGTGGGGTGCAATGGCTGTGGGAATCATAACTAATTATGCGGACATGATATGAATTGTGAATTCTGAATTCTGACTCCTGAATTCTGACTTCTGACTTCTGACTCCTGAATTCTGACTTCTGACTTCTGACTTCTGACTCCTGAATTCTGACTCCTGAATTCTGATTTTTAGCTTTTCTTTTCTCCAGAAACACGAAGCATTTCAGCAATAAAAGCAACGATCGCTGATACGCAAATCAACATTACACTCAATGCGTTAATATCAGGTTTGACACCTGTTCTAATCCGACTAAAAATTTCCATTGGTAAGGTGTTAGAACCACTACCGGCAGTAAAACTGGCAATCAAAAAATCATCTAAACTCAAGACAAAAGCTAACAAACAACCAGCAATAATACCAGGCATTAATTGAGGTAATAATACTTTGATAAATGCTTGGGTTGGTGTCGCGCCTAAATCTAATGCTGCTTCTTCTAAGTGAGGATCTAAGTTTGTTAGTCTCGAAGCAACCACAAGTCCCACGTAAGCCAGACAAAATACCACGTGTGCTGCAACTATTGTCCACAAACTCAAAGGTATGGCAAAGGCGGCTAAACATACTAAGGTAGCTACTGCGATCGCAATGTCGGGAATAATTAATGGTAGATAAGCTACGCCACGATACAAATTTTTCAAGGGAAATTGATAACGCGCTAAACCAACCGCCATCAAGGTTCCCAGCACTGCTGCAATCCCCACTGCACAACTAGCAACTATCAAACTATTTTGCAAAGCTGATAAAATGCGATCGTCGCTGAACAACTTCAAATACCAATCCAAGGTAAATCCTTGCCAAGTTGCACTGTATGGCGATTTATTAAAGCTATAAAAACCAAGTACCAGTATAGGCAGGTACATAAACACAAATATCAGCAGCGAGAAAACCGCCTGCCATGTGACACGCGGTTTTTTGATATGTGGAGAAATATTCACGTTTATATTTGATTTTTCTTAGTTGGCAATATAAAATATCACATTTTATCTAAAAAGTCAATATTTTTTGAATTTACGTTGACTTGATGCTAGTTTCTTGGTGTTTCCAGATGGAATAAGCTGATGCGCTTTTAAATTGCATAACTCAACTCGTTACAAAGACGCGGGGACACGGAGACACGGGGACACGGAGACGCGGGGACGCGGGGACACGGAGATGCAATTTGCTTTTTGCACTCTTGTCGTCAAAGTGATGCATCTCACGGGAAAGGGAAAATACTAAACCTTTCCCCCTTTCCCTTTCCCCTTTTCCCTACTTCTCTTAGAAGTCTAGAGACGTTGTAATGCAACGTCTCTACATTTGTGGGTAATTTACAACTATACAATCTATCTTTGGGCACAATGGATAAATCTTTCAACTTACAAAATAGGGTATTTAGGTATCTAAAACCCTGATTTTTTAATTAATATTTGAAAAAACCTTAGTTAATATAGCTCATACCATCTTTTTAGTCTGATATTAGCTATAGACATGGATTTAATAAATGCGATCGCAATTTATCTATCCTAAATAATGTAGATAAAAATCATACTAAAATCTGATAAATTCAACTAAATTTATTTCCTGTGGAATCGTTAATTTATTTACTAAGGTAGACAAAAAAACTTTAGATAAAAGCATAAGATTTTGATGCAATTGTTAATAAGGTTTGTGACTTCAGTAACTTGTCAGCGTAGATGTAACTAAGTATAAGCACAACGAAAAGAGAAAAAAATACTTGTTATTCAAGTTTTATTTTGGAGGAGGTTTGTAATGCGAATTGCTCAAGTAGCCCCATTATTGGAGAGAGTACCGCCTCCCGCTTATGGTGGCATAGAGTTAGTGGTTGGGTTGCTCACTGATGAACTAGTGCGACG
Source organism: Nostoc sp. 2RC (assembly GCF_014222165.1). Lineage (NCBI taxonomy): Bacteria > Bacillati > Cyanobacteriota > Cyanophyceae > Nostocales > Nostocaceae > Nostoc > Nostoc sp. 2RC. The sequence continues at coordinate 10,071 of NZ_JACKZU010000249.1, read as the reverse complement.
CGGCCATGAAGTGACGTTATTCGCATCGGGGGATTCTGTTACTTTGGCAAAACTAGTGTCAGTTCATCCTCATTCTTTAAGACTCGATCCCGCCGTCAAAGATTACAGCATTTACGAAATGCTAGAACTAGGTTCGGTGTATCAACAAGCAGCTGAGTTTGATATTATTCACTCTCACATGGGTTATACGGCATTACCCTATGCCAATTTAGTCGCAACCCCTACAGTTCATACATTGCATGGTATTTTTACCCCTGAAAACAAAAAGATGTTTACTTTTGGTAAAAAACAACCATACGTTAGCATTTCTGATGCCCAACGAGAACCAAGATTAGCATTAAATTATGTAGCAACCGTCTACAACGGAATTAATATCAACAAGTATGAGTTTTATCCTCAACCAGAAAATCCGCCTTATTTGGCATTTTTAGGTCGCATGTCTCCAGAAAAAGGAGTACATTTAGCCATAGAAATTGCTAAACAAGGTGGTTGGGATTTGAAAATGGCGGGTAAAGTAGATGTTGTTGATGTGGAATATTTTGAGACAAAAATTAAACCACAAATTGACGGCCAGCAAATTCAATATTTAGGTGAAGCTAACCATGCTCAAAAAAACGCGCTGATGGGAGGTGCAATAGCAACTTTATTTCCTATTACTTGGCGAGAACCTTTTGGCTTAGTGATGGTTGAATCAATGGCTTCGGGTACGCCTGTGATTGCGATGAAATTGGGATCTACCCAAGAAGTAATTGTCCAGGGTAAAACAGGTTTTCTTTGTGATGGTATTCAAGACTGTATCAATGCTATTGACAAAGTCACAAATTTAGACCGCTATGCTTGTCGCCAACATGTAGAAAGCCATTTCACTGTTAAACAAATGGTTGATGGTTATGAAGCAGTTTATCAACAAATTATGGAAGAAAAATTTTCTCAAAATGGGCACTACAGGAATTTGCTGACTTTAGGGAGACAAGGATTTAAATAAGGGACTTAACTGGTAGAATGCGCCTAAATAACTAATTAATGATTGCGGTAGATGCACAAGTAATACTTAATCTAAAATCCAAAATCCAAAATCTCATCACCCTGATTGTCGCCAATTGGTTGGTGCTTCCATATAATCAGGTAGGCGAGTGGTGCGATCGCCAAGTGCTTTTTTAATCTGCTGCAACTCTAGGTTTTTTGCTCCCGTCAAAATTGTGCCTTCGAGTTTCACGTCACTCAGGTTCGCTTGCAAAAAGTTAGCTCCCATGAGATTTGCCTGGGTGAGATTAGCTTGATAAAAAGTTGCCCTTTGGAGGTTAGCGCCGATGAAGTTTGCTTGATATAAATCTGCTTCCGTTAAGCTGGCTTCGGAAAGGTTGGCAAAATAAACTTCTGTTTGCTGGAGTTTGGCTGCATTCAAGTTAGCGCCAGAAAGGTTAGCACCGTTCAAGTTAGCGCCAGAAAGGTTAGCACCAATTAAACCAGTCATGTGCAAATTGGCTTTACCGAGTTTTGCTCCTTGCAAGTTAGCTAAAAACAGCTTTGCTCCGGAAAGGTTGGCAATTTTTAAGGTTGCTTGTTGTAAGTTGGCTTTATACAAGTTTGTTCCTTGGAGATTTGCTGCACGCAGACTTGCTCCTGCAAGGTTAGCTGACCGCAGATTTGCACCGCAGAGATTAGCGCGGTTGAGGTTAGCCCAACAAAGGTCGGCAGCGCACAAACTGGTTTTGAGCAATTTGGTTTCATAGAGAATAGCTCGAACGAGTCTTGCGCCGTTGAGGTCAGCTTCAGATAAATCTGCCCCCCGCAAATCAGCGCCACTCAAGTCTGCTCCTCTGAGGTCAGCTTGTTGTAAGTTAGCTCCCACTAAATCTGCTCGTCTGATGTCGGTATTACGTAAATCAAGTTTTTGATCTTTTGGGTCTTCGAGTAAATTCCGTCTGCTGATGACAGTTAAAGCTGCTTGAATATCGGTGCGTATTTTTGTTGTTTCATCATGGAATTTTGGCTGTAATTGCTGTGTCGAATGCAACCCACCTTTGCGTTTACTGTAATAAATTGCCGGTGAGTATTCTAGCTTTGTTTGTTCTGTTTTTACTTGCTGAATTGGTGTATTTTCTCGCACAAACGCAGTGAGGATTTCCATGATTGTCCAGTGTTCTTTGGGGAAATCTTGGGCAACTCTTTCTAATGCATAAATCGCGCCTGTGCGAGTTTCAATTTTTTCATGTCCTAGCTGGGAAATTGCTCCCATAAAGCGTTCTGCAATCAATCTATCTTGATTGAGTTTGGCGTTTTGAATGTCAATTTCTAAATTTTTCTCAGCAGCGACGGCGTTTTTCTGCAAAGCTTGGGTACGCTTTGCTGCATAATAAGCATTGAACATTACTGCCGATGCCAGAAAAACTATTGCGGTGGTTGTTAATGTTTGGTTTCTATACTGGATTTTCTCTTGAACTGACAATTCCTTAACATTGGACAACGCAAAGAAAATGACAGTCAATGAGCCAGCAAATATAACTGTTATGATTATCAACCAATTTAACAAAGTGTCTGTCTTTTTAGAAGACATGGTAAAAATTTTCCTTACAACCTAGAATTATTACTTAGTTATTTGGACAAAATAGTATAGCATTTAGCAAAAAAAATATAATATGGTCACAATAGTCATTTAACTTACGAATAACATCGGATATACTGGTACATCACGCTATAAATAAATTAGCGATCGCCAATCAGTGAAATCCTTAGGCGATGGAAATTACAAATTAGAATTTACTCAAAAAATTGAACTTCCCGGAAATTTGCTCCATCAAGTATGGCATCATTGAGAATTGCTCCGTGGAGGTTAGCTAAATATAAGCTGGCACGATGCAAGTTTGCTTTTTGCAGGTTCGCTTGTTTCAGGTTGCTAGCACTGAGGATTGCACCTTTGAGGTTAGCTGAATATAGGTTAGCTTTTTCTAAATTAGCTGCACTGAGGATTGCTCCCTCTAAATTAGCTTGTGTGAGGTTAGCACCAGCAAGATTAGCTTGATAAAGATTTATCTGTTCTAAGTTAGCTTGATTGAGGTTTGCTCCTCTGATATCCACATGACTCAAATCCAACTGCTCGTGTTCTGCATCTTTGCTGACATCTCTGCGAGCAATAACACTAAGAGCCGCTTGAATATCTTTAGGAACTGTGATTGAGGTGCTGCTGATAACTTCCCTTTGCGGTGTATGAGGAGCATTTTTGCGAATAAAACTAGTGAGAATGTCCATGATTATCCAGTGGTACTGTGGATGATTATGGGCAATTGCCTCTAGTTCGCTAATTACAGCGACACTGGTTTCCATTGTGCGATGGTCTAACTGTTCAATTGCAATTTTTAAACGCTGTTTTAGCGAGAGTTGAGGAGCATATTTAACTTGTTGAAGAAAATCATATATCTTCAGGAATATTTCTGATGTCTGATTGTTATTTATTGGTAAAATATTTTTCATAGCGTGAAAAGCATTTATAATTACTGTCAACATAAAAAATACTCGTAGTGATTTTTAAGAATTTATTTTTCAAGGGTATTGTTTCATGATTGGTCAATATTTGAATATACTAGCGCAACAAAAAAATAGATCGGGAACTTGTGGTATTGTTGACGGTTGACTGTTGACTGTTGACCGCCAGCACCAGTGTTTTAGCACACATTAGCTGATAATTATTTAGTAACAGTTCAATTGGCGGGGGAAAGGGGAAAGGCGAAAGGGGAAAGGTTTTAAATCCCTTACCCTTTACCTCTTTCCCTTTCCCCAGACCTCACAAGCGCATTTTTGGGTTAGCAGACCACTAGGAAATAACATACATACTGCCTACCGCCATCAATCATCAGTTAGATTCATTATTTTTAATTCTTCACGAACAATTGACCCCGGTCATGATAATTTTCAAAGAATTCAGCAGCCAAAATTCAAAAATCAGCTTTTTTTGCTTGTAGTAAGGACTTTAGTCCTTATTAAAGGACTAAAGTCCTTACTACAAACTTAAAATAATATGCCAGTTGCGTAAGTCCTAAAGTAATCAAGCGGACATGATATGACGCTCTTACGCGGGGAATTTTTTGATAACTGATTAGGCGGACATCATTATAATTGATTCTGAATTCTGAATTCTGAATTCTGAATTCTGAATTCTGTATTCTTCTTCAATTGCAAATTCCTAATATCATGTACTTTATTTTCGTTGAATTTGTTCAACTAGCTGCATAATTTCTTGATAATACTGAATATTTCCTTCTTGATAATACAAGTGTGCGGATTTCTGAAAATCCACAATTGCTTGTTGCAAATCACCTAAATTTTGGTAAACATCTGCTCGTAGGATGTAAGCTGAAGCCCAATGAGGTTGACGTTTTAAAGCTTCGTTTAAGTCTGCTAAGGCGGAGTCGAAGTCTTCCAACAGAGAATAGCTACGTCCCCGATTGTACCAATCTTCAGGAAAGCTAGGGTCGATGGCAATTGCTTGAGTGTAATCTTTGATTGCACCATAATAGTCTTCTATGGCGTAGCGAGCATTAGCCCGATCGCTGTAAAATGCGGCAGATTGAGGATTGATTTGCAATGCTTGGGTGTAATCTGCGATCGCACTTTCATATTTTTCTAAAGCATAATTAGTGGAAGCCCGATTATAATAAGCTTCCACTAAATCAGGATTGATTGCTAAAGCTTTGTCATAATCTGCAATGGCTCCATGTTCATCTCCTAACAGACGACGGGCATTGCCCCGATTGCAGTAAGCTTGGGAAAAGTCAGGAATCAATTCTATGGCGATGGTGTTATCTGCAATTGCTCCTGGGAAATCTTGCAAAGCTTCACGGGCGATACCCCTACCGTAATAAGCTACGGCTAATTTATCATTAATCTGCAATGCCCTGTCGTAATCTTTGATTGCTCCTTTATGATCTCCTATGGAACTACGAGCGGTGGCGCGATCGCAATATCCCTCAGCAAAATTAGGATTGAGTTGTAATAAACGATTACTATCTTCAATAGCACTTTGATAATTTCCCAATCGGCGCAGAGCATCGGCCCGAAAGCCGTATACTAAAGCTAGTGTGGGATTTTCTTGTAAAGCTCGGTCATAATCTGCAATTGCACCTTCAAAATCTTCAAGGGTGCTAAGCACCAAACCGCGTTGGCAATATGCTTGCACATCATCGGGATTGAGTTTTAGCGCTTGGTTAAAATCTTTAATGGCTGCTTGATAATTTTGCAGGTGAGACAGAACTAAACCGCGATTATAATATGCACTGGCAAAGTTGGGGTTAATTTTTAAAGCGTGGTTGTAATCAGCCATCGCTTGTTCATAATCTCCCAGAGCATAATGGGCATTACCTCGGTTATGATAAGCCTCTGTTAAGTTAGGATCTAATTCTAATGCCCGGTGATGGTCGGCTATTGCTTCGTGATAATTTCCTAAAATATGATGAATGTTACCCAGATTGCTGTAAGCTGCGGCAAAACGGGGATGCCATTGTAAAGCTTCTTGAAAATCAGCGATCGCTCCTTGAGAATCCCCCCGATCTAAACGGGCTACACCGCGATTATGATAAGCATTGGCAATATCAACATTAATGTTATCAGCTAATTGAGCGCTGATTTCTATGGTTTGGATGTAATCGGCAATGGCTTTGTCGTAGTCTCCTAAAGCAAAGTAGGCGTTTGCGCGACTGTGATAAGATTGGGCGAGATTCGGGTCAATTGCCAATGCTTGGTTATGGTCAGCGATGGCTTGTTCGTAATCTCCTAAAAAGTAGCGTGCATTAGCGCGGTGATAGTAGGCTGTGGCAAAATTGGGATTGATTTCAATGGCGCGATTAAAATTGGCGATCGCACTGTGATAATCTGTGAGACTACTTGAAATAATTCCTCGATTATGGTATGCCTCGGCGTAATTTGGATTGAGGTTAATTGCTTGGGTGTAAGCTGTAACGGCTGCTTGGTATTCCCCTTGCAAATTTTTGTTTAATCCTTGGTGGAAAAAATCTTCAGCATTCATAATAAATAATTTTTTTATTTATGATAAACGCTGACTTTGAAGCATGGGAATTTTTAATTATGATAATTTGAAAACCGTTTTCAGTTCTATTTTGCCTGGTGTTGAGATTTTTGGTTGTAATAGAGCGATCGGGTTTCATTGAAATTGAAAGTTTGTCCTGTGGTTTGTTATATCTGCCATAGCTGTTTCAATCCCGTTGCCGGGTTTCATTTAATTGAAAGATTTCTTGATGGAAAAACTGACCTAAAAGCTGTTCAGAATTGCGATTGCATGACGGTCTCTTTTATCTATTTGCATTTATCCCCGACTGGCGTTCTTGGCGATTTGACTATTGGCATAACATCGACCAAAATCATATTTTTCGCTTAGATAAAATCGCCAGTGTAGGCGCTGCATCCAATACTCGTTGGGTATCCTGTGATTTTCCCACACTAAAAATTCGCTATCGCACCAGTGGTCAATTATCTAATTATCAACCCCGTCGCAAAGATGAAGTGATTATTTATAGCGACCCAGAAGGAAAATTCTGCGACATCGAAGCAACAGTAGATTATTGATTTTGGTTTCGCCAGCGCATCTTAAAATATGGCGCTAACGCTCAAATTTTAAGTCCCCAACAGTTAGCTGATGAAATCAAAAAAGAATATGAGAAAGTATGGGAAAAGTTTTGAAAAAGGGAGTAGGACATAGGGCATGGCGTATGGGGAGATGAGGGAGATAAAACTCCAAACTCCAAACTCCTAACTCCTAACTCCTAACTCCAAACTCCTAACTCCTAACTCCTAACTCCAAACTCCTAACTCCTAACTCCAAACTCCTAACTCCAAACTCCAAACTCCTAACTCCAAACTCCAAACTCCAAACTCCAAACTCCAAACTCCAAACTCCAAACTCCTAACTCCTAACTCCTAACTCCAAACTCCAAACTCCCCATCCCCAATTGCTAATTTACTACTTGGCTGCCATGACTGCGGGGGTCATCTTGACTTGGCGTTGGTGCTACTGGGGCTGAGAATTTGGAAACTTGTCCGCTAGATTGACCGTAGGGAAGAGATGAACCAGTAACTAAAGCTTCTAAGTTGCTAGCCATGATTGTCCGGGGTTGATCGCCGATCGCCTGAGCAATAGTTTCACCACCAGGCTTCAAAAAGATAAAATGCGGAATCCCATCCACGCGATATTTCAACATTTCTGGCAACCATTTGGTATTATCCACATTCAACATCACAAAATTTAGCTTGTCAGCATATTGTGTTTCTAGTTGAGCAATATCCGGTGCCATTTTTTGGCAAACTGTACACCAATCAGCATAAAACTCCACTAGAGATGGTTTCCCGTTGGTCATTGCTACTTCTAGCGGTGTGGAGGCTTCGCTTAATTTCGCTAGGGAAGCTGACGTTGTTTCAGTTCGCAATCCCAAGAAAAACGCAACACTCAAGGCGATGGCGACGCTGGCAACTAAGAAGTTCCTCAAACGTTTCCCAAAGGTGGATTCAGACTTTTCAGGGGAATTCGTTGGTAAACCAGTACTCATAACAGAATTATTAAAACTTATTAAGTAGTCTCTTTAACTCTAGCAATTTGTGGGGAATTATCAAAAATCTCTTGTTTAGCTGACTCGAAGGGCTTCCCAAAAATATGGCAAGTGGTTACAGATGCTATTAATCGCGTCTGTACGTGAGTAAAATTTTGATGATATCAAAGATAGTTAAAATAGTTAAAAGTAGCAACCCTATTTTAATCATAAATCTAGAAGGGCAAATCTCTATGGTCTCAGCCACTAGTAATATAGGTAGCCTGAGCTTTGATACGTTTGTTGCAGATTATCTGGATGATGTACGCTACGAATTAATTGATGGAATTTACCAAGGAAAGCAGTTTGGGAGAACAGAACGCCCGATCTCCCAAACATTTCCTGACTTAAATTTGACAGCAGAACAAATATTTGCCGCAGGTCGTTCAAGTTAGGTACTAGGCAAAACTTTTGTGACTCACAAAATCGCTCCAGTTTCTTTTAAATAAACCCGTGTAAATGGTTCATCTTCACCCAAAGTGTAATCTTCAATTAATCCTTTGCGGCGAATAGAAATATCGTTGCCTTTTCTAATCACCACAGTAGAACTATCAAAAACATCCCGCGCTAACATCATCTCAGTTTCGGTGGGATTTTCCAAAACTACGATGTTACTACGTTGGTAAAACATACCTTCTTGCTCTAATATGTCTTCCGGATATTCCGCAATCAACAAATCTAGTTTGGGATGACGCAATAAAGTTTGAACGTTGCTGTTGTAATTTTTGCTTAATACTTTTTTAGAGCGATTCACAAAAACTGCATCACGACAAACAGCGCCGATTGTCCAGTCGGAATGTTGCGAAAGAATATGGTCAATTGTTGTTTGCAGGTCTTCAACGGAGATTTGATTAAAGGTAATAATCGGTATCCTCGCATCTGTGCCAGACTCAAAAAACGTTTCTAAAATATGAGAAGGCACATCAACGCTTTCACCTTCAGAAGGTTTCAAATGCATCAAAATTCCTGGTGCAGCGTTAATTTCCAAGATTGCGAAGTTACTTGATTTCCAAGAATCTGAGAGATTTTTGGCAATCACATCAATACCCAAACATGTCAGCTGAAAGTGTTGGGCAATATCTTGGGCGAGGATAATATTATCATCATGAATGGTATTGGTTGCATTGATGCTCATACCCCCGGCGGAAAGATTGGCGACTTTACGTAAGTAGACGGTGCGCCCTTTCTCAATCACACTATTTAATGACAAACGCTGTTCGTCTAGATAAAGTTCCATTGCATCGTCCACCAGAATTTTACTCATGGGGGAAGTGGGTGAATCTAAACGTGCGGGTTTGCGGTTTTCTTGACGAATTAATTCCGCGATGGTTAGGTAGCCATCACCAACAACTGATGCGGGACGCCTTTCTGTGGCAGCAACGAATTTACCATTGACGCACAATAAGCGAAAATCCGAACCAGAGATGCTTTGCTCTACTATGATTCGCGTCACCTGGTCTTCGGGAATCGCTGCAAGTGCCCTTTTGTAAGCAGATTCTAGTTCTTTTGAGTCTTGCACGTCAGCCGTGACGCCAATTCCTTTGTGGCCTACCACTGGTTTGACTGCCACTGGGTAGCCAATTTCTCTAGCTGCTGCTAATGCTTCCTTTTCAGTAAAGACAATATCGCCTTCAGGTATTGGAAAACCCAAAGTTTTCAAAAATGCTTTACAGTCGTCTTTGCGGGTAGTAAATTCCGAATCTAGGTGGCTATCACGGTTAAATGTTGTTGCTACCCCCCGGACATGTTTTTTCCCAAAACCGTATTGCATCAATCCTTCTTCCCAAAGATAAAATGCGGGAATACCTTTTTCCTGGGCTGTTCGCAATAGGGCGTAGACTGTGGGGCCGCCATAAACAGAAGCACGGAATCTCATTTGCAGCTTGATTAGCTGATCTTCAAAGTTGAAGTCTTCGTCTTGGGTAATGGCTTCAAACCAATCCCAAACAAAGTAAATTACTTCTTTGGTTGTGCGTTCGTGTAGAGATTCGATACTAATTCGCGTGCATTTTTCGTATGGCTTAACACTCCAGTGGTTGAGGTGCAACTCCATATCCAACTTGCTGACTTGTGATGCCACTTGAGCGAATAGATGGGCATAGGATTCGTAGTTTTGGTGGCGCAAGTAGGGATAGCGATCGCCAATTCTCGAAATATAATCCTCAATAGGCAAAGGCTCTCTCAACTCAACTAGAGCAAAATCAAATACTAATGCCCCTCTATCTAAATAAGGGTTAGCTCCAATGTAATGCTTGAAGTTGAAAATATCGAATACATCTGTTCTTCTAGCATTAATGCGGACTAAATCGCTGCTTTTTTGTTGAACCATTGATTATGAACCTTTGGCTAAACACCCTGAAATTAAAATCCTAAGTTTGATTACTCGGATTTATTGATTTTTACAATTCACTAGTCAGAATACTTACAGATACCATCAACTCGCCTCTTCCTGAAAGGGGAAAGGGGAAGGGGGAAAGGG
>NZ_JACKZU010000248.1:0-11999 GCF_014222165.1 Nostoc sp. 2RC | reverse complement strand
CTTCCCCCTTCCCCTATATATCGCTCAAGCACGTTAGAATACAGAATCACTTGTTACAAAAAAAGCGAACAGTTATCAAAACTTTAGTTGTGGGTTGAAAGTTGACTGGAAAAAACGTGTTTTTATCAGAGGCGTAAGTGCTTTTGAAAACCTTGTCTTTGTTCCAATACCACGGTTAAAACGTTGCTTTTCTTGTTGGTTCCCGTTCCCTGTTCTCTCTGAATCATTAAACGGTAATTTACTTATGAGTCAAGTAGAAAACATTCAAGCTGAGTACGAAAAGTTTCCCGAACAATTTGAAAGTATAATTATTAGCACCATTAGCGCAGAAGGAATACCTAACGCTAGTTATGCTCCCTTTGTGATGGATGATGCTAAAAATATTTATATTTACGTCAGTGGTCTGACGACTCACACCAAAAATCTCCATGCTAATCCTCTTATTAGTGTTTTGTTTATTGAGGATGAAGCTAAAAGTAACCAAATTTTTGCCCGTACCCGTTTGAGTTTTGATTGTACGGCAATCTTGATAGAACGGGAAACTGATAAGTGGAATCAAATTGTTGACCAATTTGAAAAGCGATTTGGTCAAATTATAGAGATTTTGCGAGGCTTGTCGGATTTTCGGATTTTCCAGCTAACTCCCCGCGAAGGCCGTTTTGTAGTCGGTTTTGGAGCAGCTTATCGCATTAGCGGTGATAACCTGCATCAACTCGTTCACATTACAAAAGATAGTGACCAACAGCAACAATAAATGTCAAAAATCAGAATTCATAATTCACTAACCAAAATAATTCAATTATCAGCACAACTGGTATAACTTTTGATTATGATGTGCTGAATTGTGATTGCTGAATTATTAATTATCAACGAACCCATAAAGCTCAATTTTTTAACTTTATGCTTAAGTTTCAACCTTCTGGCTTTGGACATAAAGTCATCCATACATCCTTGGGGGCAATGGTTTATTACACCCAAACGAATGCTCCTTGGGCACTGACTGACACTAAAAATTTACCACCACTTTTATTTCTGCATAACTTTGGTGGTGGCGCATCTGCCTATGAATGGTCTAAAGTTTACCCGGCTTTTGCCTGGAATTACCAAATTTTAGCCCCCGATTTAATTGGCTGGGGAGAATCGGCTCATCCAGTCAGAGATTATCAAATTAAGGATTATCTCAGCACCATTGCTGAATTTATCATCCAAACTTGTCCCCAACCAGTCACAGTGGTAGCCTCGTCGTTAACCGCCGCTTTTGCTATCCGCCTAGCGATTACCCAACCAAATTTATTCCAGAGATTATTTTTGGTTTGTCCCTCTGGATTTAATGACTTCGGACAAGGTAGTGGACGCAGACTTCCGCTTTCAGTAATTAATACACCAGTGCTAGATGATTTGATTTATCATCTTGGTGCAGAAAATGAAATTGCAGTCCGAAACTTTTTACAAAGTTTTCTCTTTGCCAAACCACAACGAGTATCACAAGAAATGGTAGAAGCTTATTTAACTTCTGCCCAACAACCTAATGCTAAATTTGCGGCTTTAGGATTTTTGCGTGGCGACCTTTATTTTGATTTGAGTTTATATATTCAACAACTAACAATCCCCACAGTGATATTGTGGGGAGAAAAAGCACAATTTACTAACATTAAAACAGGACAAAGATTAGCAAATTTAAATACAAATTCAATTGAAAAATTTGAGGCGATCGCTGATGCTGGAGTCTTACCTCATTTGGAAGTACCAGAAATTGTGATTGGTCTATTGCAGCGATATCTGGGGTGACTGGGGACTGGAGAATGGGGGGGTGTGGAGAAAGTAATTCCTAATACCAACTTACCATTCCCATCCCCTTGTTCTTGAGCTTTTTCAATAGCCGACTACCACCAAATTCTATTTCCATTTTCGTCAACTCGCGCTTGACGAATTACGTCGGAAATCTCTTCAGCATCTTTAACGTGGTGGAGTGCTTTCTTTTCACCGTCTGGTTCATCCACTACAAAGTAAGTAGGAACTGTAATATGGTCTCCTGTAATATCCGGTGAATCTACAGCTACCTGTTGAGCCTTTTCTTCAATTGATTGAGACTCATCAGCGATTCTATCCCCAGGATTTGCAGTTAGGTTTCTTTCCTTAGCAGTTGGTTCTTCGCGAGAATGCCAATCTTCACTCACTGGTTGATGAATTTGATTTTCTTGTTTATTATCAGTCATGGTTTTTTCAGGTACTAATAAATGTGCGTTTACTAGTAACACTGTAGGAAATCAAAGCCACAAAAAATTCTTTCTATAGAAAGAGTTTCAGAATAGATTTAATAAGTACATGTCTTTAGTTAGATATTAATTCAGAGGTTATTTAGAAACCTCTGACTTAAGAAATAACTAATTTATTTTTTGGGTTCAAAGGGCGTATACTTTCCCCCTAATGCTTCTACAATACTGCGGGTATTTGCCTCCATCATTTTAATGTAGGAATCTCCATCACTTCCTTTTGCCCCAATTGAATCAGAATAAAGTTGATGTGGTGCTAATTTCACTCCTGCTTCTTGGGCAACAGTTTTAATTAAAGCTGGGTTAATTGTAGTTTCAGCGAAAATTGCCGGAACGCCGGTTTTTTTAACTGAATCCACTAACCGCTTGACTGTTTGTGCGCTTGGCTGTTCTTCGGTACTAATGCCGATTAATGTACCTGCGATCGCAATTCCATAGGCACGTCCATAATATTGAAATGCATCGTGAGTTGTGATTAGTCTGCGCTTATCTGCTGGAATAGTTTGAATCTGTTGATTAATCCAACTATGCAACTGTTTTAATTCATTAGTCAGTTGCAATGCATTTTGAGTCAATTCTTCTTTATCTTCAGGTGATAATTCAATCAAAGCATTGCGAATGGCATTAGTCATGGCGATGGCATTTTCCGCACTACCCCAAACATGAGGATCTGGGACGACTTCGCCTTTACCTTTGTCTAACTGCAAAGATTTAACAGCTTCCCCCACCGGTAGCTTCCGCGCCTTTTCACCAGAAGCATTCATTAACTTAATCAATCCTGGTTCTAGGTTGTAGCCGTTATATAAAATTAAGTCTGCTTCTTCCAAAAGCCTAGTGTCTGCTGGTATTGGTTCGTAAACATGCGGATCTGTACCCGGTTTGAGGATTCCACGTACTTGAATTTCATCTCCTCCAACCTCTTGTGCTAAATCAGCAATGATGGTACTGGTTGCAACCACTCGTGGCTGACTCTCTCCCTTGGTAGTGTTGCGGTTAGAGTCTTTCTGGCTACAACTAAATAAAGCCAAAGGCACAAGCATTCCCAAACAAAGCCGCAAAAGAATTTTCTTGTTGTTTGTGTTACCCACTACCTTGCCGTGAGGGTTACTGCCTTCTTTCTGTGGTATTAGTTTCATTTATCTCGGATATTACATCTATTTATAGATTTTTTCATATTTCTCTCATTTTTATAGTAAGCTCAAGAAATGAATATTTAAAAGCAGTTATGAAAAACGTTCTTTTGAGAGCTGGATTTCCTTTCTCTCCAGTAAATACACGAGAATTATCGGCAAAAACTATCAAGGCTTCTGATATGAGTTCCACAGCAGCAATTAACATCGCCCACGTAGGGGTACATTACCGCACACAAGAAGCCTTAAGGGACGTTAACTGTATTGTCAAACCGGGAAGATTGACGGGTATTTTTGGCCCCAACGGTGCAGGCAAAAGTACGTTGATGAAGGCAATGCTGGGCTTAGTCCCAGTAACTAGCGGCACAATACTGTATCAGGGTAAACCCTTAACGCAACAACTAGATCGAGTTGCTTATGTTCCACAGCGTAGCCAAATTGACTGGACTTATCCAGCAACCGTTTGGGATGTAGTGATGATGGGAAGGGTGAAGAAAACAGGATGGTTGCGTAGCTTCTCATCAGTTAGTCGCCAGGTAGCTAAAAATGCCCTCCAAAGAGTGGGAATGATTGAATATTGCGATCGCCCCATCGGACAATTATCAGGAGGACAACAACAGCGCGTATTTTTAGCCCGTGCTTTAACCCAGCAAGCAGAAATTTTCTGCTTTGATGAACCTTTGGTGGGCATCGATCAAAAAACCCAATCAATTGTTTTTGAAGTTTTTCAGGAACTCGCTGCTGATAACAAAATCGTGCTAGTTGTCAACCACGATTTAGGAGAATCCATCGCTCATTTTGATGACTTAATATTATTAAATCGTGAATTAGTAGCCACAGGTTCCCGCCAACAAGTACTCACAGAGCAAAATCTCAATCTTGCCTATGGTGGGAAAGTGATGTACTTTTCTGATGCGGCGTAGGTGGGGATTGGGGACTGGTGACTGGGGGAAAGGGTAAAGGGCAAGGGGCAAAGGTAAGATCCTTCCCTTTCCCTTTAACCTTTTCCCTTTTCCCTACCCGAAGAATTTTGACTAATGACTAATGACAAAATATGTTAGAAGCTTTAATTGAGCCGTTAAACTCCGGCTTTATGCAACGGGCGCTGGCGATCGCGATTTTAGTTGGTTTGTTGTGTGCGGTGGTTGGTAGTTATTTGATGGTGCAGCGATTGGCATTATTGGGTGATGCAATCAGTCATTCGGTTTTGCCAGGATTAGCCATCGCTTTTATGTTGGGAGCAAATATATACATCGGGGCGTTTATTGCCGGGGTTGTCAGTACAATGGCCATCGCTTGGATTAGAGTGCGATCGCCAATTAAAGAAGATGCGGCAATGGGTATAGTTTTTTCAGCGTTCTTTGCTCTTGGTATCACTTTAATTACTGTGATTCAAAAAGATAACAAAATCGACCTGAATCATTTTTTATTCGGCAATATTCTCAGTGTTACTGTTGATGAAGTGCGCCACACTGCTATTATCGCCGGTATCGTTTTAACAGTAGTTATTTTGATATACAAAGAGCTTTTATTTTACACCTTTGACCCATTAGGCGCTCAAGCGGCAGGTTTACCAGTCAATTGGCTAAACTTTGGATTGATGCTATTGATTGCTTTAACAATTGTCGCTAGTATGACAACTGTGGGTGTAATTTTAGTACTTTCACTTTTGATTACACCAGGAGCTACTGCTTATTTACTAGTGAAACGTCTTAACCAAGTCATGATTTTGGGTGCAGTGATTGGCGTAATTTCTAGTATTAGCGGTATGTATCTCAGCTACTATTATAATTTGCCCTCTGGGCCAGCAATCGTTTTGGTAGTTTCGGGATTATTTTTGTTAGCGTTATTATTTAGCCCCAAACATGGGGTTTTGATACCAAGTGGCAATAAAAAATAGATTTTTGCTATTGGTTGTATAGCCCATAAGATGATTTAACTGCCCATTGTTCGCCAGTTTTTTCCAAATAAAGCAAATCTCCACACTGGGGTGGCCCCGCTGGACAATGGGCAGTTATTTGAATTAATGCTTGTGAAAAATCTAAAGATAATCCTGGTCTAGTCAAAGTATATATAATAGACCATCTATGATTGTAGTCATTTAAAATTCGCTCCGACTCTTTCTCAGAAATTACAGTGATTTGAGGATTTGTCAGTAATTGAGTTAATAAGTAAGGTTGGTTGTTGATTGAAATCCAATTGTCGTAAGTCTCTTTTTGAAGTTCGGGGAAACCTACAATTCTCATTCCATAAATAAATATTTCTGGAATCCGCAGAAATTCCCAGGAAATATCAGGTTTCAAAGAAGTACTAGTTATCAGATAATTATTAGACGTTTGAACTAAAAAATCTTCTTTCCTCATTGAATGATTGATGACAGCAGCAATAACTTGTGATTCGTATGGCGATCGCATATAATATTCAATGAAATTTTTCCAATAATAAACAATATTTATTGCTAAAATTTATGCAAATTATTTTCAGATAAAAAGACTATTTGGTGAGAGTTTAGCAATGGGCTTGAGTTCTACAACATTAGGACTTACCCAACGCCGATATTGTCATTGCGACCGTAACGGAGTGTAGGGAAGCAATCCCAGCGTCAGGGGGGATTACTTCCCTATCGCTCGTAATGACGGAATTACGTTATTTTTGCGTAAGTTCTGAACATATCAAGCTCAAGTCAGCGACATTCTAACCTCTATCTAATCCACTAGTTTAGCCTTGAGACGATAGAGCGATTATCTTCTACAGACAGCTATTGTAAATCAAGTAAGTTAAAACATCCACCTTAAGATAGATAATTTTTTTTAGTGACTACTAAATTTACCAAATTTTCTATCACCACCATAGTTTTTATCAATATCAAAAAGTCTAGTATAAAGCAGCAAATAAGAATAAAATAAGATGTTAATTAGCGCCTGTAGCGATTAGTGCTTCAATAGCTTAAATTTGTCATTTATCAGATCGGGTAAACCGAAAAGTTAAAGGAAACAAAACCTAGACTTTTTAGTTTATTCTCTGGCATCAACTTGGCCAACTATTAGATATCAAGAAATAATGCTTAAACGTCGCACAATACTAGCTGGTCTAACTGTGCTTGGCTTAACGTTGGCTGTTAGTACAAAAGTCTATGGACAATCCACTAGCGGCCCAGAAGCTTGGGAGACTGTCTATAATGAGGCAGTTGCCGGAGCAACGACCACAGTTACAGTTTCGATTTTCACCATATTATTTAGCCTGCTACAATTCCTCAACTTGGCAGGTTTTTGGGGTGGTTAACTTTCTGCCTCATAGGTAAACGCAGCAAAAGTCTAAATCAGCTATTACGCTTTTAGGTAACTCCAAAAAATAAATTATTCCGCTTGGGGTCGTTGACTGTTAACTGTTGACAGTCAACAGTTAACAGTCTTCTGTGGAATATTTTTTACTTGGAAGTCCCTGAAATTGTAAGGTCATTTGTGTTGTTGACTGTTGAAGGTTGACAGTTAACCGTTAATAGTCAACACGAAAAAATGTGCTGCTTTAAATGCGTAACAACTAAGGGGTGGTTTGAAAAGTCGTGATTGATGTATCAAATATTTTTTGATCCCTACCTAAGCCTCCTCTTTACAAGGAGAGCGAACCGGATTTTTCTAGTATCCCCCCTCTTTATAAGGGAGGATAATGAGGGTTAAAAATGTAATTAAAATTACAGTCAATCACTTTTCAAACAACCTCTAAGGGACTTTAGCAATTTGATTTTTTGCTAATTTTTGTGGTTGCGATCGCCTTTGGTGGATCGCAAGTCATCGCTTGGGTAACTCCAAAAAATAAATTATTCCAATTCAGGTCGTTGACTGTTCACTGTTGACCCTTCGACTTCGCTCAGGGTCAAGGCTGAGCAGAGTCGAAGCCTTGACTGCTGAGTGTCAACTGTCAACTGTCAACGGTCAACAGTTAATATTCCTGAACCCAAGCGTAAATGTGTGACAGCTTATCTGTTAATTGTCAACGCAGTTAACGCAGATTTTCTCATAGCCAAATATCCATAACCCGTGAGCCGTTTTTCTATGTTCAAACCTCGCGCAATTTTTAGCGCCTCAATTGCAATTATCCTAGCGCTTGTCATCGGTACACAGATATATAAACAACCCGCCGTTGCTTCTGGAAGTGGGTGTAATCCAACCTCCAATAACCTACCTATATGTCCCAGTACAGCGCCGTCAAACTCAGCTACTTTCCTTGATCCAACTGCGATAATTACCAATCCCACAAATATTAGTTTGGGCGAAAGAGTCTACGTTGCACCATTCGCCCAGTTAAACGCCACCACAGCCCCCATTAGCATCGCCGAAGATTCTAACGTCCAAGACCAAGTGAGAATTATAGCTTCGGGAACGGGAGTGGAGATTGGGCCGCGAGTCATTATGGCACACATGGCCACCATCAAAGGTGCAGCTAAAATCGGTACTCAAGGCTCAACCGGGCCTTTTACTGACCCAGTTACAAATACTCAGTTCAGCAACAATATTCCAGAGACATTTCTCGCCTTCAACTGTGAAATAGACGGTGCAACCATAGAAGGAAACACAGTAGTCAACTTTCTCTCGCGGGTTGGCCCTGGTGTGACTTTACCTGCTGGTAAAGTCGTCCTCCCAGGTAAAAACGTCACAACTAACCTGCAAGCAAGTAGTGGTAGCTTGGGCAAGGTGGCAAACCTCACACAAGCTGACGTTGCATTAATGGAAGCCATCATTGAAGTGAATGAAGCATTTGCCAAAGGTTACACAGAATTAGCTAGAACAGATTCGTCAAACGTAACAGGGATAAATTACGCACCAGTCACAGCTTTTAACCCTGGAGGTCTGCCCCAGATAGGTGGGAATGTTACTCGCAATCCCAACTTCCGTAACCGCATCATCGGTAATGTCGTTCTGGAAGATCCTTTATCAATCCTCAACTTAAAAATAGGTAATAGAATTTCCCTGCGTGCTGATGAAGGTCAGCCTTTTAATATCGGGAAAATTGCTGGTATGGCAAGCGATGTTGTCTTTCACGCTTTAGAAACAACTAGTTTGACTGTAGGCGATCTTGTTGGCTACGGGCCGAGAGTTCTAGTTCATGGCGGTAGGCAGGTTGTCAATGGTGTTGCTAATGGCCCTGAAACCAGCATAGGCGATCTTGTAGGGCTAGCACCGAACTCCGTTATATTCCGTTCAGCTATTGGGAGTAAATCGGCAGTTGGGCTAAAAAGTGCAGTGTTCAATTCTACAGTACCTTCCAGAACGTATATTCGTTCTCGAACAATCTATGCCGACAACGGCAGCATCATTTCACCTGTGGAGTGGTAAACCAATCACTTTTGCATGATGGTGACTATGAATCTGAAAATCTTGTCGGTGCGATCGCTATACCTACGATTGATTGTGCTATTCACTGTGATATTCGGACTGATATTAAGTGTTGATGTTAGTTCATCTATAGCCGCACAAGAGGTCGCAAAACCTAGATTTGTTGACATTACCTCCAATCAGCCTCAGTTAGTACAACCTCCAGTCACCGGACTTGTTTCTACATTGTCAGATGAAGTCCAGGAATTACCGGCAGAGTTAATTCGTTGGTCAACTTACTGGCAACTTTGTTGGGAACCATATCCCGAAGCTCAAGAATACGAACTGCAAGCGGTATTGATGGAAGGTAAATCTCCAAAATTGCAACGTCAAAGCGATCGCTGTTTTCGCATCCAAGCTGCATCCAATGAAAACCAAAAATCACAAGGATTACTCAACCGCGAACTAATTTTGTTGATGCATAAGATTCAGCTTGGTTATCGAGTGCGAGCTGTATTAGATGACAACCGCGTCAGTGAATGGTCGCCAGTAATGGCTGTTGGCGCAACTACTGTGTCTCAATAGAATGATTTTGTTTCTACCTTGAATCAAAGGAATTTTCTGGCCTGTAGAGACGTTGCACTGCAACGTCTCTACAGGCGTTTGCTAATTGTGCGAATTTGAGCGCCATTTGGCACTTTGACACCTAAGGCTCGTCAACCGTCAACCGTCAACGCTTTCTTTCAACACTGGGATGAGTTAATTTTTTATGCTAAAGTCCTGATACAAAAAATTATTGCTTGTTCAGTTAAGCTGACAACAGCAGTTTTCATCCTCAAAACAATGACAGCAACTAGTCCCACGATTTTAGCCTTAGACTTTGATGGAGTGATTTGCGACGGACTAATTGAATATTTTGAGGTAGCATGGCGCACCTATTGTAAAATTTGGTCTTCCGCTAACGACACACCGCCAGATGATTTAGCTTTGAGATTCTATCGTCTGCGTCCTGTGATTGAAACAGGTTGGGAAATGCCTGTTTTAATCAAAGCCTTGATTAATGGAATTTCTGACGAAAAGATTCTTCATGAGTGGGTAAATATTACTCCACAAATATTGTTAGATGATCGACTACAGGCAAAAGAAATTGGTGCCAAACTAGACAATCTCCGAGATGAATGGATTGTTACAGATTTAGATGGTTGGTTAAGTCTGCATAAATTTTATCCTGGTGTCATCGAAAAAATTAAATTAACTGTTGCTGATGGAATTCAGCTATATATTGTAACAACTAAAGAAGGACGTTTTGTACAGCAGTTGTTACAAAAAGAAGGGGTGAATTTACCAGCAGCAGCAATTTTTGGCAAAGAAGTCAAGCGTCCTAAATACGAGATTTTGCGAGAATTAAAGCAAGCGGCAGTGGATAAATTAGTTCGTATCTGGTTTGTTGAAGATAGGCTCAAGACTTTGCAGTTAGTTCAACAGCAAAAAGACCTTGAAGACGTAAAACTTATACTTGCAGACTGGGGTTATAACACCCAAGCAGAAAGAGAATCTGCCCTACACGATCCGCGAATTCATCTGTTATCACTGTCTCAGTTTGCTAAAGATTTCTCTGCTTGGGTTTAAGATATTAAGAGAGAATTCAGGATTCAGAATTCAGAATTCAGGATTCAGAATAAAATTTCTTACCGATATCTTGCCAGGAACTTAAGTTCCTGGCTCATAGATTAAGTTCACTTTAGTATACTAAAATCATTTACTTACTCACTTCAGATATTTATAAAAATGTAGGTAAATATTAAATAATTAAGTAAACTCCCAACTCCTAACTTCTAACTCCTAACTTCTAACTCCCAACTCCTAACTTCTAACTCCCAACTCCTAACTTCTAACTCCCAACTCCCAACTCCCCACTTACCTTTATGCTTGACCTGACAAAATTAGCGCGACAAATGCAGGGTTTAAGTCAGCATCTTTCTTTAGAAGCTGCTGCTAGCCGCCAGCGTTTAGAAATGGCGCAACAATATTTAAACAATGCTTACGAATGTCAAGATGATTTAATCGATCGCCAAGAAAAATGGCGCGATCGCATTCTTTTTACTAATGCTACACCAGTTGAGCCGCTAGAAACCTGCATTGATATCCCAGTTCCGCCAAAAGTTCACACTGTCATCGCCACCGATGGTTCCCAAATTGCTCCTAATCACCACGAAATTGCTTATTGTTATCTGTTAAATATCGGTAGAGTGGTCTTGCATTACGGACAAAATCGCCATCCCCTACTAGATAGTTTGCCAGAGGTATTTTATCGCCCAGAAGATTTATACATGTCTCGGCAATGGGGAATCCGTACTGAGGAATGGATGAGTTTTCGCCGCACCGCTTCTGAAACCACGGTTTTAGCAGAATTAGCGTGTGCAGCTAAAGCAGAAGCACCGACGCTAGCAATGGTAGATGGTTCTTTAATATACTGGTTTTTGGAACAATTACCAATGGATGCACGCGATCGCATTTTACCCCCAATTCTGCAAGCTTGGGAGCAAATGCGCGATGCTGAAATTCCTTTGATGGGCTATCTTAGCGCCTCTCGCAACATCGAAAGCACAAATTTTTTACGGTTGTTGGCTTGTCCCCACAAAGTGCCAGACTGTAAAACGTATTGCCCAAATCAACTAGAAAAAGTACCTTGCAAAAAGTTTGATGATTTACGGGATACTACCCTTTGGGCAACGCGACTCAAACCAGGACAACGCAGTGCCCTATGGCGCAGTAATAATCCAATTCTTGAACTTTACGGCGACCAAATTATCTACTTTTGTTATGTCCACGTAGGTACTGAAATTGCCCGAATTGAAGTTCCAGCATGGGTAGCAAAAAACACGGATATGTTAGATCTAGCCCTGGGGTTGATGTTAGCACAAGTACAAAAAGGATACGGTTACCCAGTGGCGATCGCTGAAGCTCATAATCAAGCTGTGGTAAAAGGTGGAGATAAAGCGCGTTTTTTTGCTCTCCTAGAACAACAAATGATTAAGGCCGGTTTAAAAAATGTTGGAACTTCCTACAAAGAAGCCCGAAAGCGAGGAAGCATAGCCTAAACTACCCGATCCGCTTTAACTAAGGGAACTCCAAAAAATAAATTGTAGGACTTACGCAAAAACTCTCTCTTGCTCTTATTCCTCCGTGTCCTCTGCCTCCTGCCTTCTAACTTGAAAATCAAACTTTGGCTTTAGCCCAAGAAGAGTATGTGGCGGAAGTCGTTGAATTACAACAGCCATAAC